>JANOAW010000173.1:0-5724 GCA_031411355.1 Hyphomicrobiaceae bacterium
GCCGAGAGGCTCGGCTGGCTGTTCGTGACGCTCGATCCCGACATCGCTCCCCCGGACGCCGGCCTCGCCGAGGTCGAAACCCTGATCGGCGACTTCGGCATGGAAACCTATGTCGAGACCTTCCGCGAAACCCATGTCTGGGACACCAACTGGAAGATCCTGGCCGAGAACTTCATGGAGAGCTACCATCTGCCGGTCTGCCACGCGGGCACCATCGGCGGCCTGTCGAAACTCGACGAGATGGACTGCCCGCCGGGCGCCGCAACGTTCAACTACCACACCATTCTGAAGGACGATCGGCTCAAGATCGCCTTGGCGCATCCCAAAAATACCCGCATGGTCGGCGAGCGACGGCGGACCACATTTTTGCTGGCAGTGTATCCCAGCCTGCTCGTGACGCTGACGCCTGGATATTTCTGGTATCTCTCGCTGCATCCTCATGGCGCCGACAAGGTGTCGATTATTTTCGGTGGCGGAATGTCGCCCGATTTCGTCAACGACCCGGAAGCGCTGCAACATTTCGCGCAATTGAAGACGCTTCTCGACACGGTCAACGTCGAGGATCGCGGCTGCACGGAGAAAGTCTACCGGGGCGCTGCTTCAGGCATCGCTCGTCCCGGGCATCTGAGCCATCTCGAACGGCCCAATTACGACTTCGCCCAGTGGCTCGCCGAAAAAACCGGCGGCTTCCGTCGCGAGGTGCCGGCGCCAGTTCAGCGCTCGTGAGTTTTGGCGGCCTGCAGCCACCCTATCACAACCGCTCGATGCGGATCATCTGCGGGGGTTCGGCGACCTTGCCGTCGGCTTCGATCGCGTCGAGCGCTTTGCGGATGGCTTCTTCCGTGGTGTCGTGGGTGATGACGACGATGGTGGCCAGTGTGCCGGGCGCCGGCTTGGCGCCCTCGTCCGATCCCGGCGCACGCACACGGCGCTGCACGATCGATTCGAGGCTGACGTCTCGTTCGCCCATACGCTTGGTGATGGCGGCCATCACGCCCGGCCGATCATAGGCGACGAACCGGCAGTAGTAGGCGCCCGTGTGCTGACCAAGGCGCGCGCGCTTGTAGGTTTTCAAGCGCGCCGACGGCACGCCGAATGGTGGCAAGACGAAGCCGGCGGCGATATCGACGATGTCGCTCGCGACGGCCGAGGCGGTCGGCTTGGCGCCGGCGCCCGCACCAACGAGCAAGAGATTGCCGGCAAAATCCGCGTCGATGGCAACCGCGTTGGTGACGCCGGCGACTTCCGCGATGGCGGTGTCTTTGGGCAGCATGGCGGGATGCACGCGGCTCTCGATGCCGCTGTCGGTCATCTGGGCGACGCCGAGCAACTTGATGCGATAACCGAGGTCGTCGGCAGCCTCGATGTCGGCTGAGGTAATGCTCTGAATGCCCTCGATGTGGATCTGGTCGTAGGCGACCTTGGTGCCGAAGGCCAACGAGCACAGCAGCGTCAATTTGTGGGCGGTGTCGAAGCCCCCGATGTCGAAGGTCGGATCGGCCTCGGCGTAGCCTTTGGCTTGCGCCTCCTTCAGCACGTCGGCGAAGGCGAGCCCTTCGTTCTGCATGCGCGTCAGGATGTAATTGCAGGTGCCGTTGAGAATGCCGTAGACGCGCCGAACCTGGTTACCGGCCAGCGCTTCGCGCATGGCTTTGATAACGGGAATACCACCTGCGACGGCCGCTTCGAAATTCAAGGCAACGTTGTTCTTCTCGGCCAGTTTAGCCAATTCGACGCCGTGCTTGGCCAGCAGAGCCTTGTTGGCGGTCACAACGTGCTTCTTGGCGTTCAGCGCCGCTTCGACGCACTTTTTGGCGATGCCGTCTTCGCCTCCGATCAGTTCGACGAAGCAATCGATGCCGGGATCGACGGCAAGTTTCACGGGATCGTCGATCCAGCGCTTGTCGGCGAGTTGCAGCCGGCGATCCTTGGTGCGCGTCCGGGCGGAGATGGCAACGATCTTCAAGGGCTTGCCGAGTTGGTCAGACAGCCGCTGCCCGTGGGTCTCGAACAGTTGCAGCAAGCCGCTGCCGACGGTGCCGAGGCCTGCCACGCCGATTTTGAAGGGCTCGTGCATGAAAAGATCGAGGGTCATGAGGGCCGATATACTCGGGCGGCGCCGCGCCGCACGCGGTCATGTGGGGCTGGGGGGCGGATTGCAAGGAAAAATGTGAGGATATCCGCTGGAGCATCCACCGCACAAGGCCACTCAGCGCGCGCGGTCCGCCGCCGTCAAAGAAAAGCGCTCCATTCTATCACTGCACATCGCCAAGTCGGCAACAGCGCGCGAACTCACTCGCTCTTTCGTCTGTCGACGTCAGACGTCGACGCTGTTTCTCGTCTGTCGACGTCAGACGTCGACGCTGTTTCTCGTCTGTCGACGTCAGACGTCGACGCTGTTTCTCGTCTGTCGACGTCAGACGTCGACGCTGGCATTCAGCGCATTTTCCTGGATGAATTCGCGTCTGGGTTCGACCACATCGCCCATCAGCTTCGAAAAGATTTCATCCGCTTCAGCGAGATCGCCGAGCTTCACCTGCAGCAGCGTTCGGGCGTCGCGATCGAGCGTGGTCTCCCACAACTGCTCGGCGTTCATCTCGCCGAGACCTTTGTAGCGCTGCATCGAAATGCCTTTGCGGCCGATCTCGAACACGATGTCGAGTAACGTGCGCGGGCCGTGGACCTCGCGATCTTCCGACTTGCGCCGCAGCATCGCCGGCTTTCCGTACACGCTGGCGAGGTGCCCCTGCCGCTCGTGCATCCGGCGCGCTTCCTGCGAGGCAAGCAACTGCCGATCGAGCGCGTGCACTTCCGTGACGCCGCGCACCACGCGTTTGAACAAATAGCCCTCGGACGTGTAGCTCGCATCCCAGCCGCGCTCGGTTTCTTCCGAAATGGCGTTCAAACCGGCCGCGATCGTCTTCGCGAGGCTCTCGGCCTTGGCGGGGTCGGCCACCAGACCCGGGTCGAAGCCGCCATGGATCGCCGTCTGTTCAACAACCTTGCGGTCATAGCGGGTATGCAGACCATTGAGGATCGACACGAACGTGCGCGCCTGCTCGACCACGTCGCGCAGGTCCTTGCCCGCCCGTTGCTCGCTGCCAGCGACAAGCACGCTGTCGTCGAGGCCGCTGTTGATCAGATAGTCCTCCAGCGCCCGCTGATCCTTCAAATATGCCTCGCTCTTGCCTTTCGAAACTTTGTAGAGTGGCGGCTGGGCGATGTAGAGATGCCCCTTCTCCACCAGCTCCGGCATCTGACGATAGAAGAACGTCAACAGCAGTGTGCGGATGTGCGCGCCGTCGACGTCGGCGTCGGTCATGATGATGATCTTGTGGTAGCGCAGTTTGCCGATGTCGACGGCGCTGCCACCTTCCTCGGTGCGACCGATACCGGTGCCGAGGGCCATGACCAGCGTGCCGATTTCCTGGCTGCCGAGCATCTTGTCGCGACGCGCGCGCTCGACATTGAGGATCTTGCCGCGGATCGGCAAAACCGCCTGAAATTCGCGATTGCGACCTTGCTTGGCCGAGCCACCGGCGCTGTCACCTTCGACGATGAACAGCTCGGTATTTTCAGCCGTCCGATCCTGACACTCAGCCAGCTTGCCCGGCAGCGAATTCATGTTGAGTGCGCCCTTGCGGGTGATTTCACGCGCCTTGCGGGCCGCTTCACGGGCAGTCGCCGCCTCGATCACTTTGTTGACGATGATCTTGGCTTCCTTCGGATGCTCTTCGAAGAAGCGCATCAGCTGTTCGCCGACGATCGTCTCGACAACTGGTTTCACCTCGGACGAAACGAGTTTGTCCTTGGTCTGGGACGAGAACTTCGGATCCGGCACTTTCACCGACAGCACGCACGTCAGCCCTTCACGTGCATCGTCGCCCGTGACGGCGATCTTTTCCTTCTTCGCCGCCCCGCCGTCGGCCACATATTTGTTGACGATGCGGGTCAACGCGCCGCGGAAGCCGGCCATGTGCGTGCCGCCGTCACGCTGCGGAATGTTGTTGGTGAAGCACAACGTGTGCTCGTCGTAGCTGTTGTTCCACCACATGCCGACTTCGACGGTGATGCCGTTGGTCTCGCCACGGATCATGATCGGTTCGGCCAGCAGCGCCTGACGCGACTTGTCGATATACTTCACGAACGCAGCCACGCCGCCATCGTAGTACAGTTCCTCGATCCTGGGGTCGGCATGGCGCAAATCGGTCAGGACGATCTTGGCGCCGGAATTCAGGAACGCGAGTTCGCGCAGGCGCCGCTCGAGGGTCTCGAACTTATATTCCGTGACGTTGCTGAAACTGTTGGTCGAACGCAGGAACGTCACCTCGGTGCCCTTCTCGCCGGGCGCGGGCCCGACCACCTTCAATGGCGCAACGGCAACGCCGTCCTTGAACTCGATGACGTGTTCGCGGCCCTCGCGCCAGATGCGGCAGCGCAGCATGCTCGACAACGCGTTGACGACGGACACACCGACGCCGTGCAGTCCGCCCGAGACCTTGTAGGAGTTCTGGTCGAATTTACCGCCGGCGTGCAGTTCGGTGAACACGATCTCGGCCGCCGAGCGCTTGGGATCGTTGTCGTCGTCCTTTTTGATCCCCGTCGGAATACCGCGGCCGTTGTCGCGGACCGTGACCGAACTGTCGGCATTGAGGGTGACGGAGCAGGCGGTCGCATGGCCCGCCAGGATTTCGTCGATGCCGTTGTCGACGACTTCGTACACCATGTGGTGCAGTCCCGAGCCATCGTCGGTATCACCGATATACATGCCCGGCCGCTTGCGCACGGCGTCCAAGCCCTTGAGCATTTTGATGCTGTCTTCGCCGTAGTCGCTGGCGGCCGGCAAGATGGGCTCTGGCGGCAGCTCGGCGGGTGCAGTGCTCATATTTGTGGATGTCCGGTCATGGAACTTTTTGGCTGCCAGACTGATACGACAAACAGCCCGCGATTGCACGCAATAATGGCTCGAGTGTGCCGACTTTTCCAATGCTGAAAATATCGATTTTTCAAAGATTTATTCAACGCTGGAGTGGTCCGCGCACGGGTATCGGACAATTGCGGCTCGCCTATGTGAAGTTCGCATATTGTTTACATGCCCGGATGGACGCCTGTTCCCCCGGGAACTGCGCCGCGGCCAAAGTGCCGACATCGTCGGCCAATCATGTGATCTTGGAGGATTTCCAGATGTCAGATGACAGTGAAACAGACGCCCAAAAAGACAAGCCCGTGTCGCTCCGCGATGGCTTGGGTGTGCTCGAGACCATCGTCTGGTTCGGCGAGGTAATTTTGTGGATCGCGATCGGCTTGGTCCGGATCGTCGCGTTTATCGTCGTCGGAATCACGTCGTCGTGTTCATGAAACGGCGCCTGTTACGCAGTCATACTGTTTGGGGCCATGCCCACTTGGGACAAAAATCGCGATGCCACACGCCTGATCGACACGAGACACGACGCCACTCACGCCCGTGCGGTGACGATCCAGATGGCGCCGGGGAGGTGTACGCCGCCGTCACGCGCGAACGGCGTCAGCGCCTCGCGGATCGATGCGCGCACGGCCGCGACGACGTTGTCCGGCTGCCCCTCGATGGCGCGCCCCGTCGGCCCGAATTCGATGGCCGAGGCGACGGCTGCGTCCACGCCCTGCCCCACCGAAATGTCGAAACTCACGCTGTGCGGCGCATGCACAACGTCCTTGAAGCCTGCCTCGGCGAGCAGCGATCGCACC
>JANOAW010000174.1:0-1603 GCA_031411355.1 Hyphomicrobiaceae bacterium
CCTGGGCCTGTACACGAACGTCGTCAACCTGCTCGGCTGGTGCGCGCTGGCCGTGCCGGCCGGCTTCACCGCCGACGCGCTGCCCTTCGGCATCACTTTCATCGCCCGTGCAAATGCCGACGCCGCGCTCGGTCAGCTGGCCGTTCAGCGGCAGGCCGCTCAGGTGCGCGCCGACGACGGCGATGGCCAGTGTGGGTTCAACGGCGGGCTGCCACGGCAATCGCTCGTCGCGCAGTGCGATGCCGCTGGCGCCGAGCGTCGTCGGCACTGCGCCCTGCCATTGCCGGCCCAGCGCTGCCAGCGCAGCGTCGGCGTTTGCACGTGCGATGAAGGTGATGCCGAAGGGCAGCACGTCGGCCGTGAAGCCGGCCGGCACGGCCAGAGCGCACCAGCCGAGCAGATTGACGAAGTTCGTGTACAGGCCCAGACGCGCGTTGGCGCCGATCGGATCGGCGTCGACCTCGTCGAAGCTCGGATGGCCGGGCGCTGTGGGCACCATCAGCAGGTCGACCGACTTCCAGATCGACGCCGTCTGCTTGCGCGCCGCGCGCAACGCGTACTGGCCGCGGAACGCATCGGTGGCGGTGAATCGCGCGGCGCCTTCGATGACCTCGCGCACCGTGGGATCGAAGGCCTCTGGCGCGCTGTCGAGCAGCGCCTGCACCGCGGCATGACGCTCGGCCACCCAGGGCCCGCCGTACAACAGGTCGGCGGTGCGGTGCAGCGGTGTGAAGTCCAGCGGCACGAGGGTGTGACCGAGCGCGCGGGCCGAGTCCGTCGCGCGTTGCCAGGCCTGCCGGTACGGCGCGCTCAAGGTCGGTGCCGCCGGCACGCCGATGCGCAGCCGCTGTGGCCAGGCCATGCCGCGCGGGTCGAAGTCGCTGTAGTCGTCGGCCGGGTCGTCGCCCTCGATCAGCGCCAGCACGCCGGCGGCGTCGTCGACCGTCAGCGCGAAGACGGCGATGCAGTCGAGGCTGCGGCAGGCCGGCACGACACCCGACGTGCCGACGCGGCCCGGCGTCGGGTTGAGGCCGACGATGTTGCAGAAGCCGGCCGGAACGCGGCCCGAACCTGCCGTGTCGGTGCCAAGCGCGAAGGGCACATCGCCATGCGCGACGGCGACCGCGGAGCCCGAACTCGAGCCGCCGCTGACATGGCGCGCGCTGAACGGTGTGGCGGGCCGGCCGTAAGGCGAGCGCGTGCCGACCAGGCCGGTTGCGAAATGATCGAGGTTGTTCTTGCCGACGCTGATGGCACCGGCCGCGGTCAGACGCTCGACGGCGTGCGCACTGGCTTGCGCGGTGTAGGCGAAAGCCGGGCAAGCTGCCGTGGTGGGCCAGCCGGCGACGTCGATGTTGTCCTTGACGGCGTAGGGCACGCCGTAGAGCGGCATGGCGCGCCGCGCGGCAGCAAGATCTGCAAACGTGGCAGCGCGGGCTTCGAGCGCGGTGATCTGCGCCAGCAGTTGCGCCTGGCTGGCGCGGCAGATCCAGACGTCGTCGCGCGTGCTGCCGTGGGCCTCGGCGGCATAGGCCAGGACGAGATCGCGCAGGGGCCGGCCGGCGTCATAGGCGGCGAGCCAGCCAGTCAACGTCGAGGGAGA
>JANOAW010000175.1:0-4761 GCA_031411355.1 Hyphomicrobiaceae bacterium
CTGCCGCCGGGCGAGCCGATCACCGCCAGCAATTTGCCGGCCGGATCGAACACCAGGGTCGGCGCCATCGAGCTGCGTGGTCGCTTGCCGGGCCCGACCTCATTCGCGATCGGCCGCCCCTCGGCGTCGCGCGGCAGAAACGAGAAGTCAGTCAATTCGTTGTTGAGCAGGAAGCCCGCCGCCATGATGCGCGAGCCGAAACCGTTTTCGATTGTCGTCGTCAGCGCCACCGCGTTGCCACGGGCATCGATGATCGATACATGTGAGGTGCCGACGCTTTCGACCGTCGCATCCAGGCCAGCGCGCGGCCCGACGATGCCCGGCGGAATGCCAGCGTCAGCCTTCGGTTTAGCTTTCGCCGCATCGATCCACTGACGCCGCCCGGCGAGATACGCCGGATTGAGCAAACCCGCAGTCGGCACACCAACGACGTCGGGATCGCCAATATACCGATCTCGGTCGGCATAGGCGAGCTTCTGCGCCTCAGCGATCAGATGCACAGCTTGCGCGTTCATCGGCGACGTACCGAGTGAAAACGGCTCGAGAACTTTCAGCATCTGCGCAATTGCAATCGCACCCGAAGATGGCGGCCCCATCCCGCAGACCCGATTCTGCCGATAAGTCGTGCACACGGGTGCGCGTTCCTTGGCCTTGAAGGCGGCGAGATCGGCAAGCGTCAGGTCGCCTTTGTGGTTCGGCGCTTGCGTCACAGCCGAGACGATGGCCTCGGCGATGGCCCCGCTGTAGAACGCCCGCTCGCCGCCGGCGGCCAGGCTCCTGAGCGTAGCAGCGAACGCTGGGTTCGCCAGCCCGTGCCCGACGGGCCAGGCTTTTCCGCCCGCATCGAAGAAGTACGCCCGCGCCGTTGCTTCGAATGCGGCCGGCCCCATCTCGTCCAACAATTTGTTGAGCCGTGCAGAGACGGGGAAACCGTCCTCGGCCACCTTGATCGCCGGCTCGAACACCCGAGCCCACGGCAAGCGGCCATGCTGACGATGCGCGAGTGCCATCATCGACACGAGGCCCGGTACCCCGACACTTTCGCCGCCGAAGACCGCGTCGATAAACCCGCGTGGCGAGCCATCGGGTTTGAGAAACCGATCGGCTTTCGCGGCCGCAGGCGCGACTTCGCGGCCGTCGTAGCTTTGCAAGCGGCGTCGCGCGGTGTCGTAATGCAGCAGGAAAGCGCCGCCCCCGATGCCCGACGACTGCGGCTCGACCAGATTGAGCACCAGTTGCACGGCGATCATGGCATCGACTGCACTGCCGCCAGCGTCGAGCATAGCGATACCGGCATCGACGGCGATCGGATTGGCAGCGGCGACCATGAAACGCCGTGCCGTCGAAACGCTGCGCGGCTCCAAGCCGCTTGCGGCTTCAGGCGCATTAGGCGCCCGTTGTGCAGAGACGGGCGTGAGCAAAACCGCGCCTAACGCAACGGCTGTCGACACAAGTTGCGCACATCTGCGGCCGGTTGCGCACGTCATTGATCGCCTCCACAGTCAACGCAGCACACTGCACGCAATGGCGTGCGTGGTCGAGGCAGCCCAGTCGTTATGATTGATGTGCCCGTGCTTGGACGTCGAGCACCATCACCGCGCCGGCCAGCGCATCCCAACCCGACGTCGCCCCGATCGTGTTCATGGTCGGCAAAAGCCGCACAATATTGGCCAAGTCACCCGCGACGACGGCCCCGATCAACGCGTGCATCGCCTGAACGCCGAGCCCGTCCGCGGCAGCTGCCATGTGCATGGCGCTGATCGGCACGGTCAGATCGTCGAGCTCTGCCCCGATGGCGTGCCACAGCGCATCCCGCAGCTCGACACGCCCGAGCGCCGAAAGCGCCAGCATCATGCCGCCCAGCAGGTCGTCACCCGACGGGGTTAAACCCGGCCCGAGGCCAACGAGCAGCGTCGCGGCACGTAGGGCATCGTCGCTCCAAACATTGCGATCGAGATCTGACTTCAGAACACGCGCAATATCAGCGATGAGCCCTGATGCCGCTTCGGCCGTCGGCGTCCGAGTCGACGCATGTCCGGGAGCAAGAACGAGCGCGGCAAGCCCATCATCCGGCACCATGCCGGGCGCCAGTCGGGTTACTTCACCGAGGCCGCGCGCGATGCTGTCGGCCGACCACGGCGGCCACGGCGGCGGTATCCAAGGTGCGGCCGTTGCCAGATCGATGGTGAACGCGCTGCCGACTGTCAACCGGGCTGCGCTGGTCACGGCTTTCGTATCCGCCGGCAGTCCGCCCGTCCACGGTTGCGGCCCGGCATGCGGCGTAATCAACACATTGATCGGTCCAGGACCGAGCGTCTCCAAGGCCACGCACACGATGCCGTTCGGTGCCATCAGATACAACGACCGTTCGAACACCGCGACGACATCGAATGCATCGGCATGCCGCAGCACTTCGGCCGCGATCGGCCCGATACTCACCGCGCGCAGTTCAGCCAGCTTACGCATGATCCGCCTCGATGTGCGTGCCTGTCTCGCCGCGCAGCGCCGGCACGGCCTCGTCGAGCTTGGCGATCACCACACGTTTGCCGCCTTGCTCGAGAAAGCGGATTGCGGCGTCGATTTTGGGGCCCATGCTGCCCGGAGGAAATTGTCCCTCAGCGGCGAAGCGTTTTAACTCCGCGAGTGAAACGCGGTCGAGCCAACGCTGTGTCGGGCGGCCGAAATCGACCGCCACTTTCGGCACCGCCGTCAGCAGCATGATGGTGTCGATGCCGAGCACACGCGCCATGTGTTGTGTGGTCAAATCCTTGTCGATCACAGCTTCGATGCCGTGACGCACGCCCTTGGGCCCACGCACCACCGGGATCCCGCCGCCGCCGCCGGCAATCACGATCGTGCCGCGTTTCGACAAAGCCTCGATCAACGAAATATCGCACACGTGTCGCGGCAAGGGCGACGGCACGACGTGGCGCCAGCCGCGTTGCCCGTCTTGCTTCATTGTCCAGCCGAGTTCACGGCCGACCGCATCGGCCTGCTCTTTGCTGAAAAACGCTCCGACGAACTTGGTTGGATTGCGAAACGCCGGATCGTCGGGCTCGACCTCCACCTGGGTCAGCAGACAGGCGACGTGCCGTTGATTGTCGCGCTCGCGCAACGCATTTTCCAGCGCCTGCATCAAAAGGTACGCGATGCCGCCCTGGCTGTGCGCCACACAGATATCGAGCGACATGGGTGGAATTCGATCCCGCGTTAGCGCCTGCCGCATCAAAATCTTGCCGACCACCGGACCGTTGCCGTGCGTGATGATCAGTTCCATCGACGGCAACGCGGCGAGCGGCAACAGCGACTCTGCTGTCAGTTTGGCGATATGGCGTTGTTCGTCCGACGTCCCCGTGATGTTTTCAGGATGCGTCGCGTTGCCGCCGATAGCGATGATCAGCCGCTTCGGCAGTTTCGGTACAGGGGTGGCGCGGCGATTTGGCATGCTGGAGGTTAGCGCAGCTGACCGTCACGCGGCAACGGACGAAGTTTCTCATCGTCATGTCGATTGATCATGCCTTATGGCCGATCAATCGCAGTGCTGCCTCCGCCGCATCCGCGTTCGACGGCAGAACCATGGCGATCGAAGACAAGGTTTCGAACTGTTTGTCCCAGCCCTGGCGATCGCCGCGCGTGCCAGTGATCGAGGCGACCAGCAATGGCGGCTGGCGTTTTGACCTCGTCAGCAAGGTTTTCCAGGCCCGAACGAGATGACCCGCCGGATCGTTGTGGCCGCCGGTTCCGAGGACGCAGTCGAGGAGAACGACACCGACGCGGTCATCAGCCATCGCGGCTGCGAGCGCGTCGTCGCGGACGGCGGGTTCGATCATCGGATGCGGCCGACCTTGCGTATAGTCATCGTCGCCGAGATCGATCAGCACGTGCGCATCGCTCGTGGCGCCGACCTGTCGAGCGCCGGGAATTGGGGCGTTCGAAAAGGGCATCGCGCCGGCTGCGAGGAACACGTGCTGCGCCTCGGCACACAGCGTTCCACCGGCGTATAGGCCGCGCACCCACGGGCCCCGATCATCGACACGACCGACAGGCACGGCGACCGTCGCCAAGGTCGTGCGCGCGGCCAATTCAGCTGCAGCCTTCAGCGTCGGCGCAAACGCCGCATTGGCCGGCATATTGCTCGTCCTTACGGCGCCCAGAAAGCATACGGTGAAACTCTTGGCCGACCGCCCGATCCGCTCCAGCACTTCACCAGCCACCGCGTCCGCCGGCGGTTTCGAAATGATGACGATGTGGCGCGTCGCCGGATCGGCATCGAGCAGATCGATGGCCATCAGTGTGGTGATGCCGCCGACCTCGACCTTCAAGTCGCGCCCGCCGGTGCCGATGGCATGTGATATCCCTGCGCCGGTGCCAGCGATCAGACACGAAACTTCTTGAATGCCCGTTCCAGAGGCACCGATGATGCCGATGTCGCCGCGCGGGACGACGTTGGCGAAACCGAGAGGCGTGCCGTTGAGGATCGCCGTGCCGCAGTCGGGCCCCATCATCAAGAGCCCGTGCTCGCGCGCAAAAACCTTCAGTTCGACCTCGTCTGCGATCGGCACGTTGTCGGAAAACATCATCACGTTGAGGCCGCGTGACAAAGCCTTGCGCCCTTCACTTGCAGCAAACGTCCCCGGCACAGAAATGAGCGCCACATTCGAGCGCGGTTCGACGCCGATCGCAGCCCGCAGGGTTCGCGGCGACCATGCAGCGGCACCGGCCCCGGCCGTTTTCGGGGCATCGATCTGCGCCCTGGCGGCG
>JANOAW010000176.1:0-4558 GCA_031411355.1 Hyphomicrobiaceae bacterium
CCTGCAGATGGTCCTGCAGGTTTTCGCCGACACCAGGGAGGTCGTGCAGGACGGTGACGCCCTGGTCACGCAGGACGGCTGCAGGACCGACACCTGACAGTTGCAACAAATGCGGGGAGCCGATGCTGCCGGCTGCGAGGATAACCTCGCGCCTCGCGGTCGCTGCCAGATTTTGGCCATCGCGCGTGTAGGCGATACCGGTCACGCGCCGCCGATCGATCTTGAGCCATTGCGCCAGCGCGTTGGTCGCGACGGTCAGATTTTTACGATGCAGCACCGGCCGGAGGAACCCTTTCGAGGTGTTCCAGCGCACGCCCGATTTCTGGTTGACGTGGAAATAACCGCAGCCGTCGTTGTCGCCGCGATTGAAATCCTCGGTCTTGGGAATACCCGCTTGCTCGGCTGCGTCGCGAAAAGCGTCGAGAATTTGCCAGCGGATGCGCGGCTTCTCGATGCGCCATTCGCCGCCGCGCGTGTGCAGATCGTCGAACGCGGACGGCTCCAGCGCATATTGATCGGCATGCTGCTTGAAATAGGGCAGCACGTCGTCCCATCCCCAGCCCGTGTTGCCCATCTGGCGCCACAGGTCGTAGTCGCGGGATTGGCCCCGCATATAAATCATGCCGTTGATCGACGAACACCCGCCGAGCACACGGCCACGCGGATAATTGAGCGCGCGCCCATTGAGGCCCGGCTCCTCGGCGGTCTTGAAACCCCAGTCCGCACGCGGATTGCCCATCAGGTAGAGATAACCGACGGGAATATGGATCCAGTGATAATTGTCCTTGCCACCGGCTTCGAGCAACAACACGCGTACATTCGGGTCGGCCGACAGGCGATTGGCCAGCAGGCAGCCAGCGGTGCCCGCGCCGACGATGATGTAATCGTAGATGTTGTCTGCCATCCGCCCCGACCCGTCGCGGGGCCGTGATGCCCCCGCGTCATCGGACGTCGGCGAGAGTGGTTGTCAAGCCCGTGTCGCGATAATTGGTTCCGCGGGCTCCTGCCTCAGGTCAGACGCCTGATGTCGAGAACAAGTCCGGCGGGTCTGCGTCTTTCGCTGCGACAATGTCGGCCATGCCGATGCCGATCAGCCTGAAGGCGGTGCCGTCGGCGGCACGGCGCAGCAGGGCTTCGCCGGCGGCCGCGATCAGATCCGCCCGCTGCGTCGCCGTTTTCAATTGCGTGTTGCGCGTCAGACTGCGGAAGTCGTGCGTCTTGAGCTTCAGCACCACCGTGCTGCCGGCGAGACCCGATCGGCGTAGCCGCGTCTCGACCTGACCCGCGAGATCGCGCAGCTCAGCCAGCAACTCGTCGAAGCGCGCGGTGTCGCGCCTGAAGGTATTTTCCGCCGATACGCTCTTGGTCGGCCGATCCGGCGTGACGCGGCGCGGATCGTCGCCGTTGACGAAGGCATGCAGCCGCTCGCCGAAACGGCCAAAGCGTCCCGTCAGCTCGCGCAGCGACAGGCCTTGCAGATCCGACACGAGTTCGAAGCCGGCCGCTTGCATGCGCTCAGCCGTCGCTTTGCCGACACCGTGGATCTTGCCGACCGGCAATCCCGCCAGAAGATCGCGTGCCTCGGCCCGCCCGATGGCCGAATAGCCGCGCGGCTTCTGCAGATCGGAGGCGAGTTTGCCGAGGAACTTGTTGTAGGACAGGCCGACCGAGATAGTGATGCCGATCTCCGTCTCGACGCGCTGCGCCGCCACGGCCAATGCCTGCGCCGGCAGATCCGGACGCAGGCGATGATCGGGCGTCAGATCGATATAGGCCTCGTCCATCGAGACCGGTTCGATGCGGTCCGAGATGGCGGCGAGTATCGTGCGGATGTCGCGGCTGACGGCCTTGTATTTGGCCATGTTCGGTTGGATCACCACGGCGTTCGGGCACAGTGCCAAGGCTTTGAACATTGGCATCGCCGAGCGCGGTCCATAGGTTCGCGCGATGTAGCAGCACGTGGTCACGACACCGCGACCGCCCGCATGGCCAACGATCAGCGGTTTGTCGGCGAGAGAGGGATCGTCGCGTTTTTCAACCGAGGCATAGAAGGCGTCGCAATCGACATGAGCGATGTCGAGCGTGTCGAATTCCTCGTGCTGCACGATGCGCCTCGAGCCGCACGTGGCGCAGACGCGGTCAGCTGTGAGATCGCGATCGTGGAGAGCTGCGCAATCGCGGCAGAGCGTCAGCATGGTGTCGCCTCATGCCAAGCGTCGCCCCGGCGTCAGGACGAACATCAGGCTCAGCAGGAAGCCGATGGCGAAGCCGACGGCGTGGGCCGAAAAGCTGATGTTCGGCACGGCGAAGGTGATAACCAGGTTGATCGCGAGCACCACGAGAATGTTGACGAGGCGCGCCAGATGTCCAGCGTCCCGCGTGCGCAGATACGATAGGCCGGCATGCGCCGTAATGGCACCGAACAGGCCATAAATCGCCCCGGACGCCCCAACCAGCACCGCGACCGGCGTGATGCCGACCCACATCAGCCACAGGACGCCTGCAGTCGCGCCGAGGCCGCTCAGCACGTAGACGACGATCATGCGCCAGGAGCCCGCGAGATCTTCATAGTCGACGCCGAGGCTCCACAAGGCCAACATGTTGACGGCGAGGTGGATGGGGTCGCCGTGCAGCAACGTCGACGTGACGATGCGCCACCACTCGCCGCGCCGAATGACGTAGTCCGGCACCATACCGCCGAGGCGGATGAGCGATTCGATGGTTTGGGAATTGCCGGCATAGATCTGGATGGCAAACCCGATGCAACAGGCGGTGATGAAAAACCAGGTGGCCGGAAAGCGCACCAGGGCGCTCGCCTCCTGCGACGGCGCACGGCGCGGGACTTGAGGCACCGAGCCGCCTGATCCGCTGTTGGAAACGCCCGGTGCCGCCGGCAGAGCCGGCACCCGTTGTTCGAGCGCTGCGACCGTTGCCCGGCTTGTCCCGGACATGTGGCGTGCATTCTCTTCGAATGGGCGAACGAGCGCGCGTCGGGCTGCGTTCTTGACGCGACCGATCTGGGCCGACCGCGCGAGATGTTCGAGTGCGACACGGCCTTTGCCGGTGATGTTGCCGGCGGCGAGATCGGCGATCGCTGCCCAATAGGTTTTGGTGTCGAGGTCGAGTGTCGACAAACGCGTGTCGAGCAGATTGCGCACGGCCTCGAAACGGCCGGCAAACGCCAGAGTGAACAGAACCGGCAAGGTGTGGGACGTGGTCGCCATGCGGCCTCCCGTGGCACGCATCAGGGCTGCGACCATGTCGTCGAGCTGACCGAGTTCACCTAATGCGCGCACCTCCGCAGTCGCCACCTCCGCGTTGCGTGTCGGCACCGCGCGCGCATGACGCAATGCCGCCTGCCAATCGCCACGCTCCATTGCGCCGTGCAGCTCGACGTAGGAGCGTGCCGCGGGTCCCTGTCGGTCGGCGAGATCGGCCATGGCGGTCGCATCGCCCGCGGCACTGCGTGCCAGCGCCGATAGAATGTCAGCGTTGCGCCGTTGCGCCTCGCTCGGGTGCAAAATAGCCGCGATCCTGGCGAAACGCGCGGCTTTGGGAATGTTGCCGGCCATGTGCGCCTGCACGGCCTGGCGACCGAGCCAGACGGGTGCTGCCACCAGGGCTGCGAACATGACGCCGACCACGAGGCCGCTCCATGCCGGATGCAGCAAGACCATGAGCAGACCGACGACCACGATCACGGCATTGACGATCACCCATGGGCGAAAACCCTCGGGTCGTGTGACCAGACCTTGCGCCACCACGATGGCGGAGATGGCGATCAGGTTGACGGCGATAAAGAACTGCAAGTCGATCATGCGGCGCTCGCGGGGCGGCGTTGGAGGCGTGGTCCGGCCTCGGCTGATAGCATGGAATACGAGGCCTGTCGCAGCGCCCGACTGTGTCAGAGGACAGTGTCAGAGGGCTGGCCCGGGTCAGGCTTTTTTGGCCAGCGCCTTCAGGCGGTAGAGGGCGTCGAGCGCGGCTTTCGGTGTCAGCTCGTCCGGGTTGATCTTGGCCAAGGCGTCATCGACGGGGCCGGGTTTCATTGTCAAAGCGGGTACGGACCCCTTCGGACGGGAGGCTGCGAACAACGGCAAGTCGTCGAGCGCCGCCGCACTTGCGGTCTTGCTGTCGGAACTTTCGAGCAGGCGCAGTACCTCGCCCGCGCGCGCGATGACCGGCGCCGGCAGGCCCGCGAGCTTGGCCACCTGGATGCCGTACGAACGATCCGCCGCGCCGGCTTTCACCTTGTGCAGGAACACGATGGTGTCCTGCCACTCCTTGACGTCGATGGTGACGTTGGAGACGTCAGGCAGTTTGCCGGCGAGCGCCGTGATCTCGTGGTAGTGGGTTGCAAACAAGGTTCGGCAACGCGCGGTCGCGTTCAGATATTCGACCGTCGCCCAGGCGATGGCGAGACCGTCGAAGGTGGCAGTGCCGCGACCGATCTCGTCGAGAATGACGAGCGAACGGTCGGTCGCTTGATTGAGAATGCCCGCGGTCTCGACCATCTCGACCATGAAAGTCGAGCGACCACGCGCCAGGTCGTCGGACG
>JANOAW010000177.1:0-4697 GCA_031411355.1 Hyphomicrobiaceae bacterium
GCGAGCGTGAGCGTGAGCGTGTCGGTCATGATCGGAAAGCCCGGCCTGGCTGGCGTGTCGGTCGATGCGGCGCGTGTGCACTGAGCCCGCATCCCGGGTCAATGGGGGCGGTATGGGACGGGGCTGCCTTACGCGTCGCAGTTGCCCCGGTCGGCATCGCCAGCGTATCGCAGGGGGCACCGATCGTTTCCTCACCCGAGTCCCCATGCGCATCGAATATCACCGTACCATGCTCGCCGACAGCGTGCGCAACCAAGCCTTTTACGCAGCTCTCCAGCGCGTGATCGTGCCGGGCAAGTCGATCGTTGCCGACATCGGCTGTGGGACGGGCGTGCTCGGTTTCATGGCCGCCAAACTCGGCGCCAAGCAAGTCTTCCTGCTCGAGAAAGCCGAAATCGTCGATGTCGCCAAGAAATTGGCCAAGCACAACGGCATCCGCAACATCGAGATCGTGCCGGCCCACTCCGTCGACGTCGAACCGCCCGTGCGCTGCGATGTCGTGGTGTCTGAGACACTCGGCAACTACGCCTTCGAGGAGAACATCATCGAAACCTTGCAGGATGCGCGTGAACGCTACCTCGAGCCCGACGGCGTCCTGATCCCGACCCGCGTCGCTCAATATCTGGCGCCGGTCGTCGAGCCTCGCTTCCACCGCGACCTCTCGACCTGGGACGAGGTCGGCTTCGGTCTCGATTTCGAGCCGGCCAAGACCAAAGGCTTCAACAATATCTACGTGCGCACGTTCGATCGCCGCGACCTGCTCGACGGCGGTGTGAGCGCGGTATGCTGGGACAAGGTCGACTTCATGAAGCAGCCGAAGACGTCGCGAAGTGGCGACGCTGCGTTCCTGATGACGCAGAAACAGACCATCGGCGGCATCGCGCTCTGGTGGACGACGGATCTCGCGGACGGCATTTCGCTCGGCACCGGGCCGATGGATCCCAAGACGCACTGGGAACAACTGTATTTGCCGGCACTCGAGCCGATCGTGCTCGCAGCCGGCGAAACGCTGCGGGTGCGTCTACGCTCGACCACGTCCTATGCCGACGGCACGAACGTGAAATGGTCGCTGGCGGCTGTCGACACCAAGGGGCGTGAACGCGTGAAGCAGTCACTCGATCTGAACAAGGGGTTTTTGCCGTGACCCGGCGCACGGTCGAATAGCCTTGCCATGGCCGCATTTGCCCTGGCACTGTCGCCGTTGTCGAATTCGGGCTCGCCGGATCGTGAACGATCTCGCGAAATCTCTGTGGTAGACCGCTGATATGGCTCAGATACCGCGTTCAAACGGTTCCTCGACGGCAGCAAGCGGCGCAACAGCGCTGGAGCGAAAGATCCGTCTTTCGCGCTTGTCGTTGTTATTTGAGCAGGTGTGGCCGCGGATCTGGGCTCTGCTCGCCCTCGCAGCCGTGTTCGTGGTGGTGTCGATACTCGGCATTTGGCCGACTATGCCGGAGATGGCGCACAAGCTGCTGCTCGGCGCCTTTGGACTGACAGCTGCCGCTATTTTGGTGTCGATGATCCGCCTGCACGTGCCCACACGCGACGATGCCTTGAAGCGCATGGAGCAAACGTCCGGTGTGCCCCATCGGCCGGCCTCGGCTTACGAGGACACGCTGACCATCAATTCGTCGGACGCGTCGACGTCGACGCTGTGGCAAGCCCATAAGGAGCGGCTCCAGCGCCTGATCGGCATGCTGCGCCCCGCCCGACCGGAGCCGCGCACCGACAAACGCGATCCCTTCGCCATGCGCGCTTTGGCGTTGCTCGCCGTGCTGGTTCTCGGTGTCACCGTCGGCGACAGCGCGGCCGACCGGCTGTGGTCGGCGTTCAGGTTCGGACCGCTGGCCAAATCGGTCGATGCCCGGCTCGACGCGTGGGCGACGCCGCCACCCTACACCGGCAAACCGCCTGTGATGCTCGCTGACGGCGCGCGCGCCAACAGTTGGCGTGACGTGGCCGACCGCGGCGCCATCGAGGTGCCCGAGCGCACCACATTGATCGCCCGTGGCTCGGGTGGCATGGGGCAACTCGCATTCGAGATTACCGAGCCCGGCAAGCCGACCGTCCGGATTGATCCGCCAAAGGCCGACACAGCCGCCGATGGTGCCACGGATGGCAAGGCCGGCGACAAGAAGGCCGCCGCAGGCGCGCCAGCACCAACGCGTTCCGCGGGTACCGCCCAGGCGTCCAATCAGGCGCCGAGTGCCGACGACGTCGGTGAGATCAAGACCGAGCTGCGCCGGTCCGCGACCGTGAAGCTGCTGTCTGGCACCACGACTGTCGCGACGTGGCAGTTCGACGTGACGCCGGATCTGCCGCCGGTGGCGAGCTTGACCAAAGACCCCGAGCGCACGCTTCGTGGCGCGCTCAGAATTCCCTACAAAGTCGAGGACGACCACGGCGTTGCGTCGCTCGAAGCGCGCTTTACGCGGGCGGCCCAGAAGGAAGACACGTCACGCACCGCCTGGGCGCGCGCCGAACGTGCCAAGGTCAAAGGTCCGCGACCGCCATTGGAGCGCCCGCCGGTATTGCAGGTGCGTTTGAACACAACCTTTCCCAAGTCGGCGACCGGCATCAGTCTGCACGAGTTGGGCGATCATCTGTGGACGGGCCTGCCGGTGCGCATGCAGTTGGTGGCCAAGGATCTGGCAGGCCAAAGCGGGCGTAGCGAGCCTTACACGATGATCATGCCGGCGCGGACGTTCCGCAAGTCGCTGGCCAAAGCCTTGATCGAGCAGCGCCTGAAACTGATCGAGGATCCGCGCCAGAAGCGGGATGTGATGCGGGCGCTCGACCTGATCACGCTCGAGCCCGAAGAGTTCATGAAGGATCTTCGCGTCTACACGGGCTTGCGCAATGTCTATCATCGTCTTGCCCAAGACAGTCGCGATGCGCGCGGCGTGCGCAACAGTGCGATCCGGCAGTTGTGGGCCATCGCAGTTCGGGTCGAAGACGGCTCGTTGTCGGATGCAGAGCGCAATTTGCGGGAAATCCAGGAGCGCTTGTCTCAAGCGTTGCGCGATGGGGCGAGCGATGAGGAAATTCAACGCCTGATGCAGGAACTGCGGCAGGCCATGGCCGAGTTCATGCAGGAATTGCAACGGCAGGCCGAAAACAATCCGCCTCAGGAGGGTGGCGATCAACAGCAGGGTCAGACCTACAGCCAGCGCGACATCGAGCAGATGATGCGCAACATCGAAGACATGATGCGCTCTGGCAACAAGGAAATGGCCGAGCAGATGCTGTCGGAACTCCGCGATCTGATGGAGCGCCTGCAATCGGGCCGCATGGCGCAAGGTCAGCAGGGACAGAATGGCCAGCAGAGCCAGATGAACCAGATGATGAACGAGCTCGGCGAGCTGCTCAACAAGCAGCAGCAGCTGCTCGATGAGACGTTCCAACAGCAACAAGGTCAACAGGGCCAGCAAGGTCAACAGGGCCAGCAAGGCCAACAGGGCCAGCAGGGCCAGCAAGGTCAACAGGGCCAGCAAGGACAACGCGGCCAACAGGGTCAGCAGGGGCAAGGTCAACAGGGGCCTGGTCAACCGGGGCAACGCGGCCAGCAGGGACAACAAGGTCCCGGACAACAGGGGCAGCGTGGCCAGCAGCCCGGTCAGGGCCAACAGGGCCAGAATCGCGGCCAGCAGGATGGACAGGGTCAGGGTGGCGACAATCGAGGCCAGGAGCAAGGTCCAGGCGGCATGGCCAATCGCCAGGAAGCGTTGCGCGACATGCTGGATAAGCTCCAACGCGGCATGGGTGGCATGGGCATGCAGCCACCGGAGCAGTTCGGCCAGGCGGGCGATGCCATGCGCGAAGCGCAGGAGGCGTTGCGGCGCGGCGACATGGCCGGCGCGGCGGATGCCGAAAGCCGGGCGCTCGAAAAACTCCGCGAAGGTGCACAAGGCATGGCACGCGAAATGGCGCGCCAGATGCAACGCGGACAACAACAAGGTCAAGGTCGACAAGGTCCGAATGGCGACCCGAGCCGGGCCGATCCGCTTGGGCGTGCCCCGAACGAGGCTGGACGGGCCGACAGCTCCGATCCCGGCTTGCTGACCAAGGTGCCCGATCAAATCGACGCCCAGCGCGCACGCGAAATTCTGGAGGAGTTGCGCAAACGGCTCGGCGATCAGCAGCGCACGCCAGCCGAACTCGAATACATCGAGCGCCTGTTGAAGCGTTTCTGAGGATCCTCCCGACAATAACCGCTACGTCGTCCAGGTCCGGATAAAGAGTGCTGTCCACAGCACGTTACCCCCGCCACCAGGCGGGGAAATATAGCACCAATGATGTGCCCTGGCACGAGAGGGCGCCGGTCGGCGGAGTTCGCCGGCTTGCGGATCTTCCGCCGATCCGTTGACGTTTGGCGCCGGCGCGACCTACTGTCGGCGTGTGAGTTCGTCGGATGATCTGCATATCGCGGCAACAATCTGACGATCGTCCGGAAACGTCCGGACACAGGGAGGATCCAATGGCCGATAAAAAAGCATCCGATCGCCGTCGCTTCTTGAAAGGCGCGGCCCTGGCAACGACCGCGGCTTCGGCAGTGGCGATGCCGGCGATCGCACAATCCAATCCGTCGCTGACTTGGCGGATGCCGCTGTTCATTCCAAAGACCGTTGAAAGCGTCATGTTCGCTGTCAACGACCTCGTAAAGTTCGTCTCCGACGCGACCGAGGGCAAATTCCAGC
>JANOAW010000178.1:0-11873 GCA_031411355.1 Hyphomicrobiaceae bacterium
GCTGGCCGATAAGTTGCGCCGTCTCGCACCGTAACGCCGGACGATCCGCGCGGCGAATAATCGAGTGGCCGTGCGGCCGGCCGGGGCGCTGGCACATACGCCGGCATGGCGCTCGGCCCGCACGCGCAGCTCGGCTCGGTCGGCGGCGCATATTGCGCGAAAGCAGTCGACGACATCGCCGTCAGTGTCACCGCTGCGATAAACACGACATGGCGATAGCGGCCAGGGCACACGATCATCGAAATAGCTCCTACGCGATACGAATGGAGCCCGACGAGAATTCCCACGCTCCCGGGCCGTCGCACTCATCGGCAGGATTGGTTAGCAAACGCTTAATGACGCTCATGGCAGTGCCCTCACGATCCCCCACCAGCACACGCGATCGCGCCGATATCACGGCCGAAAATCGGTCGAAAAGGGAACAGGTGGCAAAGCGGGCATAGCGAGCCAGGCGGCTCGACCCGTGGCCTCACGTAATCGCGGCGAGGCGCGTATCGAGGGCCAGCACGAGACACCAATGCGGCTCGAAATCTGCGCCGAGCGGCCAGATGTGATCCTTGAAGCGGGTCAACATCTGGTCTTCGTAACGCTTGAACCACTCTTTCCGGCACAGCACGAACTTGGTCGCCGCGACGATGGTCTCGCGATCGATGATGGCGAGCGCGCACCAGTCCGGATTTTTTTCCAGCCACTCGTGCACCGACACCATCAGCGTCGGGTAACCGGGGTGCAGCATGTCGTCGAGCACGATGATGCCGTCGTGTCGCATCACAGCCGTGGCCCGCTCGAGATCGCGCGAGAGCGCGTGTCGCGAATGCTCGCCGTCGATATGGAACAGCCGCAACTTGTCGCCGCCGACTTTGCCGAGAAGATCCTCAGGGGCCATCGTCCGACTGTCGGTTTTCCAGGTGATTTTGCGCGTCGGGTCGATGCCGTGGCGCAGGCAATTGGCCTCGAATCGCTCAATTATTTCAGGGTTCGGCCAATCGAACAGATCGATGCCGAGCGCACGTTCGCCGGGTTCGAGCGCATGCGTCATGGCGATGAAAAAGCGGCCTTCGAAGGTGCCGATCTCGGCGACCGGCCCTCTGATGCCGAGGTCGGTTTGCAAGCGCATCAACGACGCGACGACGGCGGCCGCAAACCGCGAGGACATACCGACGACGCTGGCATAGCCCTCACGTAGATATCGATCGACCGGCCCATGCCCGACGACCGGGTAGGCGAGCGGCGGCAGCGGCGGCGGAAAGTCGGACGTCGACATGGAATCCCTCGTCTCGATCACGTGGTGACGGCGCGTGTGATCGCGTGCCGCCCTTGTCATCGCGCGGCCGTGAACGCCACATGAAGCAGATGGCGCGTCCCGTGTCACATCAGACTTGCACTTGCGTCCCGACTTCCACCACCCGATCGTGTGGAATGCGGAAATACTCGGTCGCATCCGCAGCCGACGACGCCAACCAGATGAAATAATGTTCCTGCCACCACGGCATTTGCGACCGGTCGGTCGGCCTGAGTGATCGCCGCGACAAGAAGAACGACGTCCCGCCGATATCGAGATGCACGTCTTTCCGCTTCATTTGCTCGATGATCTTCGGCATGCTCGGCTGCTCCATGAAGCCATAGCGAGCGATCACACGAATGAATGTGTCGGTCAGGTGTTCGACTTCGATCCGCTCATGGCGCGCGACGCGAGGCGTGTCCTCCGTCCGTATGGTCATGATGATATTGCGCTCGTGCAGAACACGATTGTGCTTCAGATTGTGCATCAGCGACGTCGGCGCGGCCTGTGGATCACCGGTCAGGAATACAGCCGTTCCCGGCGGCCGCAGCGGCGGCTTTTTTTCCAGTTTCCGAATGAGCCATTCGAGATCGGCTTCGGAACTCTTCGTGGACTTGGACAAAACGTCGACGCCACGCACCCATGTCAACATGGTCGCAACCACAACGGCTGCGATCGACAGCGGCAGCCACCCGCCTTCGACGACCTTGAGGAAATTGGCGAGAAAAAACGCCTGTTCGATCAGGATCAGTGGCAACATGACCGCTGTCACCTTCCACAGCGGCCACTTCCAGTACCGCCAGATGACGATAAACGCGAGCGCGCTGGCAATCACCATAGTCGCCGTTACCGAGATCCCATACGCCGTCGCGAGGTTTGATGACGATCCGAACGTCACCGTGACGACCAGCACCGCGATCATGAGCAAAAGATTGACGCGCGGCATGAAGATCTGCCCGGCCACCGTTTCCGACGTGTGCACGATCCGCAATCGCGGCAACAGTCCCAGGCCGATCGCCTGCTGACACAGCGAATACGTGCCGGAAATGACAGCCTGGCTCGCGATGATGGTTGCCAGCATCGACAGGATCACCATCGGAAACTGTACCGAGGCCGGATAGAGCTTGAGAAACGGATATTCGATAGCTTTCGGATCGGCGAGCAGGAGCGCGCCTTGCCCGAAATAGTTGATCAGCAACGCCGGCAAGACCAAAGCCCCCCATGCGAACTGAATGGGCCTTCTGCCGAAGTGGCCGAGATCGGCATACAGGGCCTCGGCGCCTGTGACGGCGAGGAAGACGAAACCCATGACGGTCAAGCCGCCGAAGCCGTTGGTTGCGATGAATATCACGCCGTAATGGGGGCTCAGCGCCTTGAAGATGCGCGGGTCGTCGGCGATGTGCAGAAGGCCGCCGGCAGCCAGGGCCAGAAACCAGATCACCGTGATTGGCCCGAAATATTTGGCCACGCGCGCGGTTCCGAACGATTGCATCGCAAACAGACCGACGATGATCAGAACCGTAATCGGCAGAACGAATTTCGTCGTCGCTGGAAAGATCGGCGGCAGCATCTCGACCGCCGATAAAACCGAGATGGCCGGCGTGATGACGGCATCGCCGAAAAAGAACGCGGCGCCGCAAATGCCCAGCATCGACAGTATGGCGGCGCTCCGAGGCGCGACCCGCGTACCTAGAGCCATGAGCGCGAACGTTCCGCCCTCACCCTTGTTGTCGATCGCGAGAAGGATGACGACGTACTTCAAGCTGACGACCAGCAGCAACGTCCACACGATCAGCGACAGAATGCCGAGCACCGCGGTTTCGCCGCCGGCGCCATGTTCGACGGCGGCCTTGTACGACTCTTTGAAAGCATAGATCGGACTGGTGCCGATATCGCCATACACGACGCCGATCGAGCCGACAACCAGCGGCCAGAAGGGGCCGTGACTGTGTTCGGGCGCCTCGGCATCGACGCTGGAGGCACGTGTGTTCGCCATGAAGATCCTGCATCTGCGTTCTCGCCCGGGAACAGGGCCAAACGTCACGGCGCCATGTAGTCAAAGTCAGACTTGCACTTGAGTCCCGACCTCTACCACCCGGTCGTGTGGAATACGGAAGTATTCCGTCGCATTTGCCGCCGACGAGGCCAACCAGATGAAATAGTGTTCCTGCCACCACGGCATTGTCGACCGGTCAGTCGCCTTGAGCGAGCGCCGTGACAGGAAAAACGACGTGCCGCCGAGGTCGATGTTGATGTCCTTGCGCTTCAACTGGTCGAGGATCTTCGGCATGCTCGGCTGCTCCATGAAGCCGTAGCGCGCGATGACGCGAATAAAGCCGTCCGACACCTTATCCACTTCGATGCGTTCATGGCGCGGCACACGCGGGGTATCCTCGGTACGGATGCTGAGGATGATATTGCGCTCGTGCAGCACGCGGTTGTGCTTGAGATTGTGCATCAGGGCCGTCGGCGCAGCGTCTGGATCACCGGTCAGAAAAATCGCCGTGCCGGGAACACGATGCGGCGGCTTCTGTTCAAGTTTGCGGATCAACCAGCCGAGCTCAGCCTCGATCGATTTCGTCGCCTTGGTCAACGTTTTCGCCCCGCGCACCCACGTGAGGACCGTGAATATGACGCTGCCGGCGATCAGTAGTGGCAACCATCCGCCTTCGAGAACCTTGAGGAAATTGGCCATGAAGAAGGCTTGTTCGATCAAAGCCAGCGGCAGCATCAACAAGGCTGCCTTCCAGAATGGCCATTTCCAAAACCGCCAGATGACGAAGAACGCCATGACGCTGTCGATGACCATCGTCGCCGTGACCGAGATGCCGTAAGCGCCGGCGAGGTTGGACGACGTCCTGAAAATCAGCGTCACCGCGATGACGCCCATCAACAACAGCCAATTGACACGCGGCAGATAGATCTGGCCTGCCATCGATTCCGACGTGTGGATGATCTGCAGGCGCGGCACCAATCCGAGCGCGATCGCCTGCCGCGTAATCGAAAACGCCCCGGTGATGACGGCTTGGCTCGCGATCACGGTCGCCGCGGTGGACAGCAGGATCATGGGCACGTGCGCCCAGCGCGGATAAAGTTTTAGGAACGGATTGTCGATGCTCGACGGGTCGGACAGCAGCAGGCTGGCTTGGCCGAAGTAGTTGAGCAGGAGACAGGGTAGAATGAGACTGATCCAGGCGGCCTGGATCGGCTTGCGGCCGAAGTGACCGAGATCGGCATATAAGGCTTCGGCACCCGTGACCGCCAGGAAGACCAAGCCCATCACGGTGAGGCCCATCAACCCGTGCGATGAAATGAACGCCAGTCCGTACCAGGGACTGATCGCCTTGAACACGCGCGGTTCATCGAAGATATGCAATAACCCACCGATACCCAATGCGATGAACCACACGAGCGTAATGGGGCCGAAAAACTTGGCAACCCTCTCCGTGCCCCGCGATTGCATCATGAACAGACAGATCAAGATGAAGATCGTGATCAGCAGAATCACCCGCTCGCTGAGACTGGGAATGACGATTTTCAGGCCTTCGACGGCCGACAGGACCGAGATCGCCGGCGTGATGATGGCATCGCCATAAAACAGCGCCGCCCCCGCGATGCCGAACAACGTCAACAGCCAAGCGCTGCGCTTTGCGACCGAGGTTCCGAGGGCCATCAGAGCGAATGTGCCGCCTTCGCCCTTGTTGTCGAGGCGCAGAAGAATGAGCACATATTTCAGCGTCACGATCAGCAATAAAGTCCACACGATCAATGACAAAATTCCGACGATGGCCGCTTCGTCAGCCGAGCCGTGTTCCTTGGCGGCCGTGATCGCTTCCTTGAACGCGTACAAGGGGGAAGTGCCGATATCGCCGTAGACGACCCCGACGCACCCGATGAAGAGTGCCCAGAACTTGCCGTGCTGTTCATGCGTATCGCTATCGTGCCCGGCCGAGGCCGCAGGAACGGACTGTGCCATAAGATGGCACCTCGCTGTGAAAGGTTACGGCCCGAGTTTCCTCGGGCCGTCGGCGCGGCTTATACGCTCGCCCCGGTACAAGCGGAAGGGTTGGCAACGGCGTACGTGGCAATTTTGTGCACTATCCACACCAACCTTCGAAACAGTGGCCGCTGGGTTAATTTCGTTCGTTATCCGAACCATGGCCGCCCCCGACACCGAGCCACGGCGGCGCTCGGCTCACCGCAACGACATGAAGCCTTGGTTAACACGTCAACCGCGAGCCTCGGCCAGTCGCGTCACGCCTCGCATGAGATGGCGGCCAAAGGTTTCGCCGTCGATATTGGCACCGCAGATGATCAAACCCACGCGTTTGCCGATCAGTCGGCGCCGATACGGGCCGAACATGGCCGCAACCACCGCGCCCGCGGCCGGTTCGACGGCGATCTTCGCTTCCAGTTGCGCGAGCGCCAACCCGCCACAGATGTCGTCATCCGACACGGTCACGATCTCGTCGATGGCGGCCCGGCACAAACCGAACGCATATGGCAAAGCCATTGGCGGAGCTAGACTGTCGGCGATGGTATCGACCGTGTCGAGCACCACCGGATGTCCGGCGGCGATGCTGCGACTCATGGCGTCGGCGCCGATCGGTTCGACGCCGAGAACAAGACACGCTGGATTGACCAGCTTGATGGCATGCGCGGCGCCGCCCCCAAGCCCGCCACCACCGATGGACACGATGACAGCGTCGAGGTCGGGCACCTGTGCCAGGAACTCGACCCCGAGCGTGCCGGTACCGCAGGCCACCGCATGTCCCTCGAACGGATGCACGGCACAAAAGCCATCGCTCGCGACGATCCGTTCGACTTCGGCGAAGGCCGCCTTGGCGTTTTTCGCCATGATCACTGTCGCACCTTCGCTTTCGGCTAGGGCGACCCGAAATGGATTGGCGGTTTCAACCATGACCACCTTGGCTGGAACGCCGATGCGCCGCGCGGCCCAGGCGGTCGCGATGGCATGATTGCCGGCGCTGGCCGCGGTCAGCCCCCTCGGTCGGCCTCTGTCGGCGATGCGCAGCGCGGTCGTGATGGCGCCGCGCGCCTTGAAAGTTCCGGTGGCCTGAAATGTCTCGAGTTTCATAACCACCCGCGCATCACGCCCGAGCAGCCGCGCGACACTTGGACCAAGCCAGGGCACGACTGGCGTGCGCTCGACGAACGGCGCGATGCGTTCGGCAGTGGCGCGGATCTCGTCGAGCGTCGGCAGCGGATCGTGCATCAGTCAAAATGCCCACCTATCGTCACCGCGTCAAATCCGACCCGCGCGCCAACGTCGGCAGCGTTGCCAAATCAACCGGCCTGAGGCAGGGCTGTTCGATACGAAACCCAAGCCCGGAGGTCGTCCATGACCGATGACACCCGCCTGGTTTCGGGCGCAAAAAAACAACAGGACGCCATCGACCAGACGATCCGGCCCCAAACCCTCGACGATTTCACCGGACAGGCCCAGGCGCGGGCCAATCTGAAGATCTTTATTCAGGCCGCCAAAACGCGGGGCGACGCCCTCGACCACGTCTTGTTCGCCGGCCCACCAGGCCTCGGCAAGACGACTTTGGCTCAGATCATGGCCAAAGAGATGGGCGTTGGATTTCGCTCGACCTCGGGACCCGTCATCGCAAAGGCCGGCGATCTCGCGGCATTGTTGACCAACCTCGAAGACCGGGACGTTCTGTTCATCGACGAAATTCACCGGCTCAGTCCGCTGGTCGAAGAGATCCTCTACCCAGCGATGGAGGATTATCAACTCGATCTGATCATCGGTGAGGGACCGGCGGCGCGCTCGGTCAAGATCGATCTCGCCAAGTTCACACTCGTCGGTGCGACGACGCGCGCGGGACTGTTGACCAACCCGTTGCGGGATCGCTTCGGCATTCCCATCCGGCTGAATTTCTACACCCACGACGAATTGGAACTGATCGTCTCGCGCGGCGCGCGTATCCTCGGTGCCCCGATCAACAAGGACGGTGCCATGGAGATCGCGCGCCGATCACGCGGCACGCCCCGCATTGCCGGTCGGTTGTTGCGCCGCGTGCGCGATTTCGCTTCCGTTCAAGGCGCACCCCTGATCGATGCCAAGATCGCCGATGCCGCACTCCTCATGCTCGAGGTCGACGGCGAGGGGCTCGATCAGCTCGATCACCGCTATCTCAATTGCATCATCAAAAACTACGACGGCGGTCCGGTCGGCATCGAGACGATCTCTGCGGCGCTGTCGGAACCACGCGATGCCTTGGAAGAAATCGTCGAACCATATCTGTTGCAACAGGGCTTCATCGGCCGCACCCCACGTGGACGCGTGGTCACGTCACGCGCCTATAAGCACCTCGGTCTGAAATCACCGCCGAAACAAAGCCTGCCACAAGCGGATCTATTCGAGCCGGACGACGACAAGCGGGAGCCGCGCTGATCATATTTCCTGCCACGCCGTTGCCGTGTCGTAGAAGAACTGCTCGGTCTGGACGCGATCGTCGCGCCATGTCTGCAAAGCCAGCTCGACGATGCGGCGGGTCTTGCCGTCCTGGCCGGTAAAATCGAACACCCAATGGATCACCACGGTGTCGCCGTTGATCAGAACGTGCGCAGGCACATGTGTATGGATGTGACGTTGCCGTGCAATGGCGGCGCGTTCATGCGCGATCAGGACATCGCGGCCCACGCGCGGCGGCTTCAAATTTTCCTGCATACTGGCGTCGGCATGATAGAAATCGGCGATCGCCAGATCGTGCGCGCCGCCGACGACACAGTCGATGAATGCTTGGACGCGGTCGCGTGACGGCATGATCGGGTCTCCGCACTGCGCCGACCCGATTCTACACGCCGCGCGCGCTCAGCCAATATCGATTAATCCGTCTTGGCGCCGCGACGCCGAAAACTGCGATCAGATCCAGAGCGGTTCTTTGGATGCGGCATCCTCGGGCGTTTTGGGCGCCGGCTTTATGGTGCGTGGTTTGGGCGCGGCCGCCTCGTCACGTGCCGGACGCGCAGGCGCCACTGGCTTGACATCCTCGATGGCGGGCTTCGGCTTAAGCGATCCCGTCTTCACTTGCGAAGGCCGGCTATCGGCATCACGAGCGACCGATCGGCGAGATTGT
The DNA here is from genome assembly GCA_031411355.1 of Hyphomicrobiaceae bacterium. Taxonomy (GTDB): domain Bacteria; phylum Pseudomonadota; class Alphaproteobacteria; order Rhizobiales; family Hyphomicrobiaceae; genus JABFRJ01. Next base: position 8,392 of record JANOAW010000178.1, read on the forward strand.
TTGCTTTCATCGACATCGGTCTGCAAGGCGACCTTCGGGTCCGCCGCGCTGGATGTCGTGAATTTCTCCCAGGTCACGAGAACCGAGGCGCCGACGTTCACGCGCGGATAGAGATCGAGCACATCCTGATTGTACATCCGCACGCAACCCTTGGAGACCGCCGAACCGATCGTCCACGGAGCATCGGTGCCGTGGATGCGATAGGTGCTCGAACCGAGATACAGCGCACGAATGCCGAGCGGGTTCATGGGATGACCACCAGGCACCCAAGACGGCAATTTGGGATTTTCGGCGCGCATCGTCGGTGTCGGGGTCCACGACGGATTTTCGCGCTTCGCCGTCACGCCGATGGTGCCTTGCCACCGGCTCTGCTCACGCGGAATTGCAATGGGATAACTCAGCGCTTCACCGACCGCCGTGACGAAATAGAGTTTCCGATCACTGAAACTGACGATGATGTCGCCAGGTTTTTTTGCAGCTGACATGCGCACCGCTTCGCGGCCGGCGCCGTCGACTTTTTTCTCGCCGCCCCAGTCCCAGGTCAGCGTCTGCTCGGCATTGGCAGACGCCGCCGCTGCCAGCAGCACGCCGCCAACCACCGAACTTTGGATCAAAAGGGACCGGGCAAAAGTGAAGCTCATGTCGTGCATTCCGTATCGGCGTTCGCGACGCCCGACGGCTACGGAGGTGACATCCGTGTCGTTGCGCTCGCAGCTGTCTGCTCTGAATGTCGGTGATGCATGCGCCGGAAAAAAAACACGGCAGCGGCACGACTCACTGTCGACGAGCTTATATTAGCACGCCGGGCAATGCAGTTCATGAGCAAATTCGACTAGCTGATGTTCCGTGCCGTCACTGTTGCGTGACGGCACGCCAATAAGCGCACGGTCATTGGGCTTTGATGGCATTGTCACGGACGACCTTGCCCCACGCCGCAATCTCCTTCTTGAAGAACACGTCGAGCGCCGCTGGCCCACCGAGAACGAGGGTCATTTCCTGTGTCTCGGTCAGACGCTTCGCCGTTTCTGTCTCAGCGAGTGTCTCACGGAAGGCAGCCTCCGCTTTCGCAATCAGATCAGCAGGCGTACCCTTCGGCGCGAACACGCCCCACCACGCCTCGGCCGTGAAATCCGGAAAGCCGGCTTCAATCGCGGTCTGCACGTCTTTGAACCGGTCGAGCCGCTTGGCGCCGAGTTGCATGACCGGTCGCACGGTCCCACCAGCAATGTGGGGCGAAACGAGCGCCGCCGAGCCACAGACCAATTCGACGTGTCCGCCGACGACATCGTTCATGGCCGGACCGCCGCCGCGATAGGCAATGTGCGTGATTTCGACACCAGCTTGTTTGCCGAGCAGCGTCATGGCGAGATGGCCGATGGTACCGATGCCGACGGAGGCATAGGTCACGGAACCGGCCTTGGCTTTGGCGGCGGCGACGACATCGGCAAACGACTTGTATGGCTTACCGGCACCGGTCGCAACGACATACGGGGCCGTTCCGACCAGCAACACCGGCAGGAGGTCTTTCTCGACGTCGAGCGACGGCTTGTCCAGAATAGCCGGAATGACCGCGTGACTGTCGAAGGTGACGAGCAGTGTGTTGCCATCGGGTGCAGCTTTGGCGACTTGCGCGGCCCCGATCGAGCCGGCAGCGCCCGGCTTGTTCTCGATGATGATCGAACGGCCGAGCCGCTTTTCCAGCCCCGGCTGCAACACACGCGCCAGCGCATCCGTCGAGCCGCCGGGCGGAAACGGCACGACGAGTGTCATCACGATATTTTGCGCCCCGGCCGGCACAGCAGAGGCAGCTACAACGGCGCCGGCTGTCGACAGAAGCGTTCGGCGATCGATCGAAGTCATGGATATTTCCTTTGGGCAATTCGGGGCGCGCGGATGTCAGACGGCCGAACCTGAGCCGAAGCCCGAGCCGGGTTTGCGATATTCAGAGCGCGGCGGACTGAAGATGTCGAGCACGCGTGCGCCGTCGGGGCCGGCTTTCATCGTGTGAGGGACGTTGCCGGGTGTGCGCCAGAAGTCGCCCTTCGCAACCTCAATTTCTTCGCCGCCCTGATATCGGGTGGCAGAGCCCTCCAACAGCACGCCCCAATGTTCCTCTGGATGCTGATGCATTGTCCCCATGGCGTTGGGCGCGATGGTCACAACCGACAACATCGCCTGTTCACCGGCGAATATCCGAGTCGAAACACCGGGCGCCAGCTCTCGTGCTATCCCGCTCGCCAGATTGTCGAGATTGTGGAATTCAGCACGTTGGGACATGTGTCGATCAGCTCCATAAGTCCTGCACGATTTCGATCGCGCAGGCGGCGCGTTCATTGTCACGGCCATCACGCGCCGTCGAGCGCTCGTTTGCCATCAACTCGCGGTCATCGTCACGGCGCCGAAGGGACCGAGCGTGAATGTGAAGGTTTCGCCGGATGCGATCGGCAACGTCGGTATGACACTACCCGTGATGACAACCATTCCAGCCCGCAACGGACGCCGTCGGGTGGCTGCGAGATTAGCGACCCAAGCGAGAGCGCCGAGCGGATCGTCTGTGAAGCCCGATCGAGACGCCGCACTGTCGACGGAAAGCGATCCGGTCAATCCATCCAGATCGAGATCGGCAGGCAAGACCTGTTCCGTACCAAGGACGATGCCGCCATTCCAGGCGTTATCGGCGATCAGCGACTGCGCACGCGTCTCTCGATACACCGCGCGCCGATCCTCGATCAGTTCGAACGCCGGCATGACCGCGGCGACAGCTGATCTGACACTGCTGCGATCGTAAGGCTCGTCGGTCGACGGCAAATCCCGGCCGAGACGGACCGCCAACTCGCATTCAACGACCAGATTGACGAAACCGGCACGCTCGATCTTGGCCGGCGACGCATGAATACGTGAGGCGAAAATCATGCCGCCACACGGATGATCGATCCCCATCAGATCCTGCATGATCTTCGTCGTGGTCGCGATCTTGAGGCCGGCGACCGGCCCCCGCTCGGCTTGCCAGAGCGCCGCCAACGCCTCCTGGGCGGCATACGCGTCGTCGATCGAACGGGGCGCGAGCGCGAGCGGAAGATTGACGTACGTCTCACGGTTGCGATGTGCGCGATCGACGAAATGTGCGGCTTTCTCGGCGTCGAAGGTCATGGATCGATCCTGTTACGGTGCCACGAGGTTAGACTGGGCCGTGCGCTGGAAAACTGTTTCAATGATCGCACGCGGCCTTCACTCTAGTCACACTTCCAGGCATGTTCTAACTGCATTTCGTCGGCGTCCGTCCCGTGCAGGGGTAATTGCGCTGGATGTGAACGTGTCCGGAGAGAAAGCGTGAATTCGCGACCGCGAGACGACGGCAAGGTGACCGGCGGGGCCCACCTCGAGCGCCGCAGTGCCTTGCTCAAACGCATTCAAGCGCTCAGCCGCCACATCACGCTCCTGATCGTCGAAGACAAGGCGCAGGATGCGCATTTCATCACCAA
>JANOAW010000179.1:0-3541 GCA_031411355.1 Hyphomicrobiaceae bacterium
CCCGACCGCGCGCCAACGATGCTTATCGCCCGTCGGATCAGGGAGCGGGTCTTGGCGTGTTGAACAGCGACGGTACCGCGTCAACGGCACCCGCTTATGGTTCGGGCCAGAGCCAGCCGTCGTCCGCGCCTTCATACGTCGGCGCTGCGCCGTCGTATGGCAGTCCGCCGTCATACGGCACAGCCGCGCCGTCGTATTCAGGCTCGGCTCCACCTTACGCGCCGCCCTACGACAGGTCGCAATATAAGCCGGCTGGCGGATCGCCGCCTGTCTACTCGAGCCCGCCGAGTTATGGCAGCAACGAGCCGTATCGACCGCCGGCGGGTGGCAACGATGGTTACGGCGAACCGTATGCGCCGCCACCGGCAAATGGCGGCGACTATCAACGGCCATCCTATAGCGGTGATGGTCCGCCGCCGTATCGCCGTCGTGAGCGCGAGCATCGCGCCGATTCGACCTATTCGTCCGACGAAATCAGAGGTGCGGGGCATTCCCTGTTCGGCTCCATCAGCCAAGGTCTTGCCAGCGCTATCGAACATACTTTCAGCCGTCAGGGCCGGCCCAACGGCTACATCCTCGGTGAAGAGGGCGGGGGTGCGTTCATCGCGGGCGTGCGCTACGGGCAGGGCACCTTGTTCACGAAAGATGCAGGTTCGTTTCCGATCTACTGGCAAGGTCCGTCTGTCGGCTTCGATGCGGGCGCCGCCGGCTCAAAAACCATGATCTTGGTCTACAATCTGCGCGACACGCGCGAAATTTATGACCGCTTCGGGGGCATCGACGGGTCGGCTTACGTCATCGGCGGCGTGGGCGTCACTCTGCTCGGCAAGGATCACATCACCATGGCACCGATCCGGTCGGGTGTCGGCCTCCGGCTCGGGGCCAATGTCGGCTATCTGAAGTTCAGCCACAAACCGACCTGGAACCCATTTTGAAGGCGCACAACGTCAGCGTCGGACCCCGGCCATCGCCTCCAGCACTTTGCACACGACGGCCGCGTCCATCTCGCCGAAGCCCTGTTCCAATGCCGCAGCGTAAATCGGCGCCGTCGCGTCGAATATCGGTGTCGGACACGCCACCGATTTGGCGAATTCGCCTATGATGGCCATGTCCTTCTTCCAGATGCGACCGCGCATGGTCGCTGGCAAATAGTGGTCTGCCACCATCATCGGCGCACGCAATTCGAAGACGCGGGAATTGCCGGCCCCGGCTGAGACGACATCGAGCACAAGGCCAGGGTCGAGACCTGCCTTCATCGCCAGCACCATGGCCTCTGCGCTGGCGACGTTGTGGATGGCGACGAGCAGGTTGGCGATGAATTTCATCTTTGATCCGTTACCGAACGCCCCGAGGCGCGAGACTTGACGGGCAAAGCTGAGCAACAACGGCTCCAGGCGCGAGATCGCTGCGTCATCGCCACTTGCCAGGACCACGAGGTCCTTGGTTTTGGCTTGGGCACCGGTGCCAGACAACGGACAGTCGAGTGTGACATGACCCGCCGCCGCCAGAATTTCGGCGCAGGTGTGTTTGTCGGCAAGAGACAATGTCGAGAGCTCGACGACGGTTCGCACCGTCGGCCCGCACTGAGCGGCGATCGCCCTGGCCGTGTCGTGCGCCGCAGCGCTACTTGGCAGGCAAACGAGGACATCGGTCGCCGCACGCGTCACCTCGGCCACGTCGGACGCGATATCGATGCCGGCCATGCGCGCCGCGGCAACGGCGTTCGGATCGATGTCGAAGCCGACGACCCGATGCCCGGAGGCAACGAGATTAGCGGCCATCGCGCCACCCATGATGCCGAGCCCTACCATTCCAACGATCGCCATAACCGCATTCTCCTGTCGTCTCGCCCGGCTCGGGCGGTCCGGCACACCGTCAACCAGTTGACGAGCCGATCCTATCCCGCTTCATTCAGGTTTTGATGCGCCGCCGCGCCTCGGGGGATACGGCTACATGTACACCGGCAAACACGCGAAACTCCGCTCACTGCAGCCGGCTTTCATCATGGCTGAGACCGGCGAAGCCGTGACGTATCAGGAGCTGGAAGGCCGCGCCAACAAACTCGCACACCTGTTCCGGTCGCTCGGCCTGAAGCGGCTCGATCATTATGCGATCTTCATGGAGAACAACGCGCGCTATCTTGAGGCCTGCAGCGCAGGCGAGCGGGCGGGATTATACTTCACCTGTGTGAACTCGTTTCTGACCGCTGCGGAACTGGCTTACATCGTCAACAATTCCGAGAGCCGGCTCCTGCTGACCTCGCGCGCCAAACTCGACGTCGCACGCGCGGCGTTGAGAGATTGCGCCAAGGTTATGCTGTGCGTGGTCATGGATGCGCCTGCCGGGTGGTCGAGTGACAGCGACCGAATCAAGAGCCTGCACGAGGCCGCCGGCCAGTTTCCTGAAGCGCCGATTGCGGACGAAGCCGCCGGTACTGCGATGCTCTATTCGTCGGGAACAACGGGGCGGCCAAAGGGTATTCTGCGTCCGCTGCCAGAACAACCGCCGTCGCAGAACTTGCCGCTGTTCGATTTTCTGACCAAGCTCTGGCAGTATCGCGAGGGCATGATCTACCTGTCGCCGGCGCCGCTCTATCACTCGGCCCCGCAGGCGGCCGTGAACCTGACCATCCGCATGGGCGGCACGGCGATCATCATGGAGACATTCGATCCGGAACGCTTTCTGGCGTTGATCGAGATCTACAAGGTCACGCACACGCAGCTCGTGCCGACCATGTTCTCACGCATGTTGAAACTGCCGGAAGATGCGCGCCGGCGGCACGATCTGTCGTCGCTCGAAATTGCCATTCATGCCGCGGCGCCGTGTCCGGTACAAGTCAAGGAGCAGATGATCGCGTGGTGGGGCCCCATCATCCACGAATATTATGGCGCCACCGAAGGCCTTGGTTTCACAGCCTGTGACAGCCACGAATGGCTCGCCCACAAGGGCACCGTCGGCAAGATCATGCTCGGAGACCTGCACATCCTGGACGAGGATATGAAGCCATGCGCCGAGAGCGTGCCGGGCACCGTGTGGTTCAAAAGTGCGACCGAGTTCCAGTACTTTAACGATGCCGAGAAGACGAAGGAAAGTCGCTCGCCCGACGGCACAATGAGCACCGTCGGCGACGTCGGGTTTATCGACAAAGACCGCTTCCTCTACCTTACCGACCGCGCCACGTTCATGATCATCTCCGGCGGCGTGAACATTTATCCGCAGGAGTGCGAGAATCTGTTGATCACGCATCCCAAGGTGATGGATGCCGCCGTATTCGGCGTACCAAACGCGGATCTCGGTGAAGAGGTGAAGGCGGTCGTGCAACCCATCGCAGGCCTCACGCCTGGGCCAGATTTGGCGGCTGAATTGTTGGCGTTCTGTGGTCAGCATCTTTCGAAACAGAAGGTGCCGCGATCGATCGATTTCGAAAAGGAATTGCCGCGTCTGCCGACGGGCAAATTGTACAAGCGCCTGCTGCGAGATCGGTATTGGGGCAATAAGGCCAGCCGCATCGTGTGACGGCGCACGATCGCTCCAGGCAAAG
>JANOAW010000180.1:0-3204 GCA_031411355.1 Hyphomicrobiaceae bacterium
CGTCGGAGACGATATTGTAGCCCTTCGGCCCATGCTCGACCACCGACCCAGCGAGCCTAATGCCCAAGCGGTCAGCATTGGGCGTGATCGTATATGTGGCCGACAGGAACGTTTCGAGGCCGGCCGAGGTGAAATGATCATCTTGCGGGCCAAGCAGCACGCGGATGGCATCGCTGGCCGATAGCGCAGGCTCGCTCAACGCACGATCCAGACCGAACTCTGAGGCTGAGCTGAGATCGGGGCCAACTGGTTGCGGCGACGCCAGAGCCAACCTGTCGCCGGCTCGGAACGCGCGACCGTCGATGCCGCCGACGCCAGCCTTCATATGCAGGGCGAGTGACCCGAGCACCGGTCTCAACGCAAACCCGCCCGCGACCGCGAGGTAGCCGAATTGACCGCGACGCGCCGTGCCGACCTCGATCTGTCCGCCGGCAGGCACCGTGACCGCCGTCAAGTTCGGCACGGCGGCACCGTCGATCTTCAATGGCATATCGGCGCCGGCAATGGCGATCCGGCACGCGCCGCCGTCGACCAGAAAACGTCCGCCAGCGAGGGCGAATTCGATCACGGCGGCACCGGCACCGTTGCCGACCAAGGCATTGGCTCGCGCTTGCGCCGCCCGGTCCATAGCGCCGGCGGGACCGAGGCCGTACTTCTGCCAACCAAAACGACCCTGGTCCTGTATGGTCGTCCCCGGACCACAGGCTTCGATCACGAGTTCGGTCATGGCGCCACGATCTCCGCGATCGGATCGCCGTCGCTGGCACGGGCGCTCAGTCTCGCCCAATGCGACGCCTCGATCGGCTCGAACACGATCTCGTCGCCGGGCACGAACAGAACCGGCGGCTCACGCGTGGCGACGAAGGTGCGCACGGGCGTGCGACCGAGCAGATGCCAGCCCGATGGCATGGCGTCACCCGCGACCAGCGCTTGAATGCCACCGATCGAGATCGTGCCCGCCGGCGTCGTCAGGCGTGGCTCCAGCCGCCGCGGCGTTGCAATGCTTTGATCCAAGCCGCCAAGGTAGGTATACCCGGGCATGAAGCCGATGGCGTACACACGATAGATGGCGCCAGCGTGCCGGCTGACGACCTCGTTCGCCGTCAATCCGTGGCGCGCAGCGACGTCGTCGAGATCGACGCCGAACGCGCCGCCATAGACCACAGGCACCTTCCACCGCCGACTGCGAACCGCCGCTTGGCCCGTGGTCGCGGCAAGGTGCGTCGCGTGTCCCGCCACCGTCTCGAAGTCGATGACCAGGGGATCATATTGGATCAGCAACGAGCGATACGTCGTGACCGTCTCGATCACCCCGACGATCGCAGCCGCCTGAATGGCGGCATCGAGCGCGATGATGCGGGCATTGATTTCGGGGTCGATCCTGTCGCCCAGCTCGACCACGAGTGCGCTGTCGCCAGCCGACAGAATGCGCGGCGGCGTACGGGACGATGCGGCCGTCATCTGTGATCCCTTGTGCGTCAACGATTTTTGCCCGGCACCCACAGAACGTCAGCCTTGCCCTTTTCGTTGACCCAGCGCGCGGCGACGAACAGGAAATCCGAGAGCCGATTGACGTATTTGACAGCGGCCGGACTGACGATCTCGCCCGGCGTCTGCTGCAGCTCGACGATCAGCCGTTCGGCACGTCGCGTCACAGTCCGCGACACGTGCAGATGTGCCGCCGCAGCAGCGCCGCCCGGTAATATGAAAGAGCGCAACGGCTGCAAGTCGTCGTTCAGGAGGTCGATCTCGTCTTCGAGGCGTTTGACTTGCGGATCGGTGATGCGGAGCGGCTCATAGGCCAGCGGCTCGCCGCGATCGGGCACGCACAGATCGGCCCCGAGATCGAACAGGTCGTTCTGGATGCGGGCCAACATGGCGTCGATGTCCGGAAACGCCGCTTGCGTCACCAACCGGGCGACGCCGATGGTGGCGTTCGCCTCGTCGACGGTGCCATAGGCCGCAACGCGCACGTCGAACTTCTTCACCCGCTCGCCCGATCCGAGCCCCGTCGTCCCATCGTCGCCGGTACGCGTGTAGATCTTGTTGAGGACGACCATTCTCTCTCCTTGGAACAGGCGCGAGCCGAACGCCGAACCGTATAGTCGCGCCGGGGCTCCAATGCTAGACGAGCCGCCCAAGCGGACACACACCATGCTCGTCGACCACCATTGCCACCTCGATTTCAAGGACTTTGCGCCGGAACGCGATGCCGTTGTCGCGCGCGCTGTTGCAGCCGGCGTCGGCATCATGGTGACCATTTCAACGCGCGTGAAATCGTTCGAGGTCTATCGAGACATCGCCGACGCCTACCCGAACGTGTTCTTTTCGATCGGTACGCACCCCCACTACGCCCACGAGGAACTCGATATTCCCGTCGACGAGATCGTGCGTCTGTCGGCACATCCCAAATGCGTCGCGATCGGTGAAGCCGGGTTGGATTACCACTACAAGGATTCGTCCCCCCGGGCAGCCCAACGGCAGGGCCTGCTCGCCCACATCGCGGCGGCTCGCCGGACCGGACTGCCCCTCATCATCCATGCGCGCGATGCCGACGACGACATGGGCGACATTCTGGAAACCGAAATGCGCGCAGGCGCGTTTACGGCTGTGCTGCACTGCTTCACCGGTGGCGAGCGGCTCGCGCGGCGTGCACTCGATCTCGGGTTGTATATTTCGTTTTCCGGCGTGATCACGTTCAAGACCTCCTACGCCTTGCGCGCCATCGCAGCCTCCGCTCCGGCCGATCGCCTGCTGGTCGAAACCGACAGTCCGTATCTGGCGCCCATCCCCTATCGCGGCAAGCGCAACGAGCCCGCCTACGTGACTGAAACCGCGGCCGTCCTGGCCTCGACGCGGGGCGTATCCATGGCCGACATCACCGCTGCGACGACTGCGAATTTCTTTCGCCTGTACACCAAGGCGACGCGACCCGCCTGAGTTCGCAGCGCTGCATCCAGTGCCGATCATTGACTTGAAAGCCGAGACGCCGTCTGCATGCGGCCGACACGCCGGAGGTTCTCAATGCCGCTCACCATCGCCGTCCAAATGGACCCGATCGACAAAATCGATATCCGCGGCGATTCGACGTTCGCGATGATGCTCGAAGCGCAGCGCCGTGGGCACACGCTGTTCTACTACACGCCGTTTCAGCTCTCGGCTGAAGGTTCGGTGTTGCGGGCCCGCGGGCACGATGTGGTGGTG
>JANOAW010000181.1:0-4040 GCA_031411355.1 Hyphomicrobiaceae bacterium
CGACGCCATGACGACGACGAATGTGCGGACGGGATTTTTCCTTGGGCGCGACATCGGTTTGGCCATGCGGGAGCACGGTATTGCGGGTCGAATGTTATATTTGACGTCCTTGCACGCGTTTTCGCCGCGCAACCTGCCCCACTACTCCGCATCGAAGGCTGGCATGACCATGATCGTGCGCGAACTCGCGCGTGCGTTTGGCCCGTTCGGGATTCGGGTCAATGCCATCGCCCCAGGCGCCGTGCCGGGCGGAGGGGCTGCCAGCATGACGCCGGCAATGGCTGATAAAATACCGCTGCGCCGGGTCGGCACGCCGGCCGACATTGCGGCGAGCGCGATCTCGCTGTTGAGTGATCGATACTCGCCCTACGTCACCGGCACGACGCTCGATGTCGACGGCGGCCTGGACCTGTTCAACTGGATACCGTTCACGGCGACATGATGCGCGCCGTGAACGGGCTGCGCGCCGTGAACGGTGTCGTTGCCGTGAGCAGTCGACGCCTGCTTATGAGGAGCCGTGGCTCGGGGCGACGGCCGTCGGCATGGGCCGCGCAACGGGCCCTGCGACGACTGATGGCGTATCGAGCGTGGCGTCGTTGAGAAGGCTCAGCAACGGCGTCAAGCCATCGACATCCACGAGTTTGAATACCTCCAGATCGCGGGTCGACGCCTTGCTCCAGCCGGCGATGTCGAGCGCGCGTTCAGCTTTGGAGAGCAGGCCGTGATTGCGGATCGGCGTCACGTCGACGCTTGGATCGGCTGTCTTGTTCTGCTTTTTGCGCCATTCGAGGCGGGCCTTGCTGAGATCGCTGAAGCTCTCGCGAGACTCCTCGACCAGAAAGCTTGCCAGCTCTTTTTTCGTCACGACGCGTATCAACTTGACGTCCTCCATGACGCCGGCGAGTTGGTTGAGGGCGAGCGCCCACAACTCCTCCTTTTTCGACACGGCCGAGGTTTTCTCGTCAGTGCCTTTTTCCACGCCATAGAGATTAGGAATGACGAAGTAGGACGCGCCCGTCGTCTGGCCGAGGCGCGACGTGCTGGAGTGATGGATGAAGTGCTGTCGCACCCATTCCATGTCGACGTTGGGGGCACGTGCGACGGCCGTGCGAAAGGCCGCCTCCAAGTCACGCCGTGTTTCGCCCGACACCTTGTGGATGCGGCGACGCGCGTCTTCTGCGCCGTCGTCGCGGGAGGGGGGCGCGCCTGGACGATCGAGCAGCGCCAGAACGAACAAGCCCAAGTCGATGCCGATCGTCGCCAGCAGCGCGATCATGTCTCGGCCGGTGATCGGCTCGCCACCCGAGGTAAAACCGCTGGAGTTGCCGGAGAAGACGTATTTCACAAGTGCGGTCGTGTAGCCGCCGAGATTTTGCCACAGATTTTTGACGGCGTTGGCAACGCCCGCGGGGCCTTCGCTGAACGCAACGTTGCGCAGTTGGATCTTGGCAGGGATCGACGCCTGGTCGGCCGCTTGACGCAGGCGTTGCGCCAACGTCGGGTCGAAGCACGTGAAACCGGTCTTGTCCGGCTCGACCGAGACGGCGGACGCGAGCGCGCGCATTTCCGTTGCGGTCGAACTGCCGAGTTCGTTCGAGCGGCCGGCGATGTTCTTGGCCCCACTGCGAATAGTGGTCGAGACGATTTCGAACTTTTTCTGTCGGTCGTCGGCTGCGGCGCTTTCGAAATCAGCGGCAGTTTTCCTCATGGATTCGATGTCGGCTTGAACCGGGCCGACCCAATTCTTGACGACGTTGTCTCGCAACGACGCCACGCTGTCGCGCACACTCTTGCGCGCGGCGTAGAGCTTGCCACGGCCCGCGCCCGAGGCGACGCCGCAACTGCCGCCGCTCGTTTCCTCGCGTGCCATCTGGCCGTCCGACCATGTGACGACGCTGTCGAGTTGGGATTTGACGGCATCGAGACGCGATGAAACGGCATTGCTCGCATCGCGCGCGTCTTCCTGAAGCGCTGCAAGTCCGGTGCGGGTTGCTTCTTCGCCTGCGATCAGGCTCCACCAGAAGCCGTAGCCGAAGCCGACCGACCAGAGCACGAGGAAGACATACAGCGGTGCTGTGATCGCGCGCGTGGTCCAGGACCGGCCGCGGCCGATAGTTTCGCGCAGCGCGATCCACATGAGGAATGTCAAGGCGATGGTGACGGCGATAACCAGATGCACGTGACTGACGGTGACGCCGCCCGCCAATTCGCGGCCCTTGGCAGCGCTGGCTCCGACGATGAAGTCGTTCATGCCGGCCCACGTCGCATAACCCGAGATGATCAAGAGCATCATCGACGCGAGCCCGATCAGGGCATTGCGTCCGAACAGATAGTCGATGCCGCGCTGCCACTGGCTCCAGTCGTTGATACGCATGACAGTCCCCCACGTCGCCCAAGGCGCAATCTAGAGGCTCGCGCGGCGTTTGTCGAAAGGACAAAAGGCTGCGACGACGTATGCGGCCGATATCGGGTGGGAGCGCCGCCGGTGTCGCGACTTGACCCCGGTACCGTCGGCGGCGCAAACCGGACGCCATACGCGAGCCATAGTCTCGCCGCGCCGCGATGGCTCTTTGGCCGTCGACACGAGAACGATAAGTCAACATCGAACGCTACGGACCTCATGAGCACGCCCGTGAAAACGTCGTCCCGCCCCCCGGTCGCCCAAAAACGTCCCGTATCCGTGACGCATCACGGCACGACACTGACGGATGACTACGCGTGGTTGCGCGCCGCCAATTGGCAGGACGTCATGCGGGAGCCAAAACTGCTCGATCCGGCGATCCGCGACCATCTCGAGGCAGAAAACGCGTGGACGGCTGATGCGCTCGGTGACACGGCTGCGCTGCAAGACACGCTGTTCGCCGAGATGAAGGGCCGTATCAAGGAGGACGACCAATCGGTGCCGGCGCCCGATGGCCCGTGGATGTACACGTCGCGGTTTGTGACCGGCGGCCAATATCCCCTGATCGTGCGGACGCCGCGCCGCAAGGTCGACGATGTCGATAGTTCGGCACAGCAGCCGGATGAGCAGATTCTGATCGACGGCAACGCGGAAGCTGCCGGCCAGGCCTATTGGCAGCTCGGCTCGACGGCACATTCGCCGAACCACAAGTGGCTGGCGTACGCCGTCGACGACAAGGGCTCGGAACTGTTTACGCTGCGAATTCGCGATCTCGACACCGGTCGGGATCTTGCCGATGCCATACCCGACACGCGCGGCGGTGTGTGGGCCGACGATACGACGCTTTTCTATGTGCGCCTGGATGAAAATCATCGCCCGCTGACGGTGTGGCGCCACATCCGTGGCACGGCTGCTGCCGCTGACGTGATGGTCTATGAGGAGACCGACGTCGGCTTTTATGTCGGTATCGGCCGAACGCAATCCGGGCGCTTCGTCACCATCGACGTGCACGATCACCAGACCAACGAGATCTATCTGATCGACACCGAGCGCCCGCTGTCGGCGCCGCGCCTTGTCTGCAAACGCCGCTTCGGACACGAATACGGCATCGAGCATAACGGCGATCAGCTCTATATATCGACCAATTCAGGCGAAGCTGAAGATTTCCGCCTCTGCACGGCGCCGATCGATGCCCCGCAGGAAGAAAATTGGCGTGAACTCCTGCCGCACAAGCCGGGACGGCTCCTGATCGACCTGGTTGCCTATAAAAAACATCTTGTGCGGCTCGAGCGTGAAGATTGCCTGCCGCGCATCATCGTGCGCGACCTCGCGACCGGCGAAGAACATGCCATCGCGTTCGCTGAAGACGCCTATTCGCTCGGATTGTCACACGGCTACGAGTTCGACACGACGACGATACGGTTCACGTATTCGTCCATGACGACCCCGTCTGAAACCTACGACTACGATATGGTCTCGCGCACCCGAACGCTGCGCAAGCGCCAACAGGTGCCGAGCGGGCACCAGGCCTCCGACTACGTCACGCGCCGATTGTTCGCCCCGGCCGCGGACGGCGAATTGGTGCCGGTGACGTTGCTGTATCACAAAACCACGCCGCTCGATGGTTCGGCCCCGGTCC
>JANOAW010000182.1:0-3097 GCA_031411355.1 Hyphomicrobiaceae bacterium
GCCGAGATTGCCATGGAAGGCCTCGGCAAACCAGTCAACCAACTCGTCACGCCATCCATCTTCGGCTTCAACAAGGCGCTGCCCGAGCGCCGGTACGATGTGGCGGCAGCCAAGAAACTGTTGGCCGATGCGGGGTATCCCAACGGCTTCACGGTGCAATTCTCATTCACCAGTGACCGGCTGCCTGGTGATCGTCAGGTCGGCACCTCGATCGCCCAGATGCTCGCAGCGGTCGGCCTCGACGTGAAAGCCAATGCACAACCGGCTTCGGTGTTTTTCCCGGCTCGCACGCGCGGCGAATATTCGATGTCGATGTCAGGCTGGGGCACGCTGACGGGTGAAGCACATTACACGCTGTCCTCAATCGCGCATTCCAACGACAAGGACCGGAAAATGGGTGCATTCAACGTCCTCGGCTACAAAAACCCCGTTATGGACAAGCTGCTTCAGGACGCGGCCGTCGAGATGGACGAGGCCAAGCGCCGCTCGCTGCTGGAGCAGGCCAACGAACTCGTCATGAAAGATCGGCCGCGCCTGCCGATCGTCGCCGTCGGGTCCGCATGGGCGATGCAGAAGGACAAGGTCAAGATCACGCCGCGCGTCGACGAAGACACGCTTGCCATGAATATCAAGCCGGCCAAATGAATCGTCGACCCTGACGACAGGCTGTCGCGGGCCGTTGACGTTTGGTAAGCGTGCCCGCGCGTGGGGGCGCTTGCCGCCGACCACGGTCCGACCTGGAGAGAGACATGGCGTTGAAGGCTGCGATCGTTCCCGTCACCCCGTTCGAGCAGAACTGTACGTTGCTGTTCGACGAGACGAGCAAACGCGGTGTGGTCGTCGACCCCGGCGGCGATTTGGAACGCATTCAAGCGGCCATCGGCGAACTCGGCATGACCGTCGAAGAAATCTGGCTGACGCACGGCCATCTCGACCATGCCGGCGCAGCCGATGCGCTCAAGGCGGCGCTGGGCGTCAAAATCATCGGCCCGCACCGGGCCGATAAACAGCTGTTGGACAACATCGCCAAGCAGGCGGCGGGCTACGGCATCACCGGTCTTGACAATGCGCACCCGGACCATTGGCTCGAAGAGGGCGAAACGGTGACGTGCGCCGGCGTACCTTTCGGCGTTTTACACGTGCCTGGCCATTCACCCGGTTCGGTCGTGTTCTACAACAAGGACGCGGGTCTGGCACTCGTTGGCGACGTCATCTTCCAGGGCTCTGTCGGTCGCACCGATCTGCCCGGTGGCGACGGTGAACTTTTGGTCGCGGGAATTCGTGCCAAGGTGTTCCCCCTCGGCGACGAGATGGTGTTCATCTGCGGCCACGGTCCGGCCGGCCAACTCGGCGTCGAGCGCCAAACGAATCCGTTCTGCGGCGAGGGCGCCTGAAAGACGTCCTGACAACCTTCTTGCACATGCGTGTCATCTGACATACACGGCGGGATGACCAGTCCCGCCGCACGATTTGCGCGCTTTGCGACCGACCTTAAGGCGGCCGGCGTGCGCATGACCGTGCAACGGCGCGTGCTGTTGACCGTGCTCGCGGAAGCAACCGATCATCCCGATGCGACGGAATTGTATCGACGGGCGACGGCTGTCGACAACAGCGTGTCATTGTCGACTGTGTACCGAACACTGCGCCTGCTTGAGGATCGCGGCGTGGTGCAGCGGCTGGCTTTTGCCGAGGGCCGCGCACGTTTCGAAAACGCAGATGCCGAACATCACGATCATCTGATCGACGTCGATACGGGACAGGTCATCGAGTTTCAGTCCGAACGCATCGAAGCGTTGCAGGCCGAAATTGCGGCTGAACTCGGCTATGAGATCGTCCGCCATCGCCTCGAATTATACGGCCGCAAGCAACTGCCGACGACCCGGCGCAAGCGAGGCTGAGGCAATTGTCCGAGACGCCACCGCTTACCCCGCCGCGTGCCGGCGGGTCAGTTTTGCCGTCATCTGTTTTTCGCGGCGACGCTGCACCGAGGAGGCGATCTTCATGCCCTCGCGATATTTGGCGACGGTGCGGCGCGCGATGTCGATGCCGATCGCCTGCAGTTTTTCGACCAGCTTGTCGTCGGAAAGGATCTCATTCGGATTTTCGGCGTCGATCATCATCTTGATGCGATGACGGACGGCTTCGGATGACAACTGATCACCGTCGCTTTCACAGGCGTTGATCGCCGAAGTGAAGAAGAACTTCAGTTCGTAAATGCCGCGCGGCGTCGACATGTATTTGTTCGACGTGACACGCGACACGGTGCTCTCGTGCATGCCGATCTTGTCGGCGACGGTCTTGAGGTTGAGCGGCCGCATGTGGGTCACGCCATAGGTCAGGAATCCGTCCTGCTGACGCACGATTTCCTCAGCGACGCGCAGAATGGTGCGCGCCCTCTGATCCAGCGATTTGACCAGCCAGTTCGCACTCTGAAGGCATTCGGCGATATACGTTTTGTCCTTGTCTTCAGCGCCCTTGCGCGACACCAGCGAATGGTAGGTGCGATTGACCAGCACGCGTGGCAGCGTATCGGAATTGAGCTCGACGATCCACGACCCGTCGCGGGCCGCGCGCACCTGCACGTCAGGGACCACCGGCTGCACCTGCACTGACCCGAATTCGAGGCCGGGTTTCGGATTGAGGTCTTTGATCTCCTGGATCATTTCGGAGAGTTCGTCGGCGTCGACCCCGACGGCTTTACGCAGCGCCGTCAAATTGTGCGAGGCGAGCAGACCGAGATTGTCGATCAACGATTCCATGATCGGATCGAAACGATCCTGTTCTTTCAACTGCAACGCCAGGCATTCAGCGAGCGAGCGCGCCCCGACGCCGGTCGGCTCGAACGATTGGATGCATCGAATGATGCGATCGACCAGGCTGGTGGCAACGCCGAGTTTTTCGGCCAGGCCCGACCAGTCTCCCTGCAGGTAACCGGCCTCGTCGATCATATCGATCAAATGTGTCCCAACGATCCGCTCGACGGGGTCATTGATGGCGACGCCGAGCTGATCCGTGAGGTGATCGTGGAGCGAGGTCTCGGACGAAACATAAGCCTCGAGATTGTTGCCGTCGTCGTCGAAGCTGGTCGATGCGCGCG
>JANOAW010000183.1:0-3360 GCA_031411355.1 Hyphomicrobiaceae bacterium
CGGCCACCGGCCCGGTCACCGGCAAAGTCACCGCACCGAGCTACGCGGTCGGCGGCACGAGCTACAACAACGTCGGCGGCGCCATCGGCGCTCTCGACACCGGGCTTGCCTACGTCGCGTCCAGCATCGCAAACCTGCCTATCAAGGGCAACAACACCTCGAGCCTCGCCAATCCGGTGGCAACGGGTGCGGATGCCACGGCGGTCGGCTTCGGCGCCATGGCAACGGGTGCAAACTCGGTGGCCTTGGGTGCCGGCTCGACGGATAGTGGCCAGGCCAATGTGGTCTCGGTCGGCGCGGTCGGAGCGGAGCGCAAAATCGTGAACGTGGCGGCGGGCACGTTGTCTGCCAACTCGACGGACGCGGTCAACGGCAATCAACTGTTCCAGACGAACCAGCAGGTCGCAGCTCTCGGTCACAGCGCTGTGCAGTACGCCACCACGCCGTCCGGGGCGACCAAGTCGGAAATCACTTTGGCGTCGGATGCGGGCGGTCCTGTGATCATCCACAACCTGGCACCAGGTGTGGCGGCAACGGATGCAGCCAACGTCGGCCAAGTCCAAGCTGTCGCTGCCGTCGCCAACAACGGCGTGCAGTACGACAAGAATTCGGACGGATCGAAATCCAACACGATCACCTTGTCCGGTGGGACGGCGGGCGCCCCGGTTGCACTGCAGAACGTTGCTGCAGGCGTGAAGGCCACCGATGCGGTCAATCTGGCGCAATTGCAGGGTTCGGCCACCGGAACGTTGAAGTCGGCGAATACCTACACCGACGAAAAGGTCTCGAACCTGGCGGCCTTTACCCAGCAGGGGTTGCGTGATGCCAAGGCCTTGGCGACGTCCGGCACGGCCCTGGCGTTGTCGGCATCGGGCCTGCGCTATGATGATCGTGGTGGCAAAACCTCGATCGCGGGCGCCATGGCCTTATATAAAGGCACGACGGGCATCTCGTTCGGTATCGGCCACACCTCGGCCGACCAGACCTGGCGCTACAATCTCTCGGTCAACGGTACGCCGTGGGCTGAGAAGGCCGAAGTCGGCGTGGTAGTCGGCGCCAGTTACTCTTTCAAGTAACATTCAAGTCGGTGTTCTTGAACCAGTGCCTGAGTATTGAGAGAGTGAGGAGGGGCCGGAGAAATCCGGCCCCCTTTTGCGTTCCGCTGCGAAGCACGCCCGCTACTCGAATGGCCGTGTCGAAAACGCGACAGCATCCGAAAAGCCGCGCCCGCTGACCGTCAGGGAAGTCGCAAAAGTGTTCGGTGATGATGGCGTAACAAAACCCGGCTGCACGATGTTGGCACTCGCGTTCAATGTCAGTCCGCGACCTGCATTGAGTGCAGAAATCTGCTCGGGCCTCAAGGTCCAGATCAAGGTGCAGAGGTCATTCTCACATGCAACCGGCTTCAATTTCGTGCGCCCAGCGTCCGCGATCGCCGCCAGCGACTTCGTCTTGCCGGGCGCCGACTTCGTCACAGGCATGGCTGAGTTCGCGATCGGCGCATGAGCACGAATGTCAAGCTCACCACCTTCGATCAGACTGCTCCGCATTCGAATCAAGGCGGCCGGACGGCCATCCTGTCCGGTCGACACGACGAGTGTCGCGGCGGCTTGCCCATCGCTCCCGGCTATGACTGTGTTGAGGCTGCAGAAGCGCTGTTTCAAGCGTGCGACTTCGTCACAAACGATGCGCCAATCGCCATGTATTGACGTATGCCGACGAACTTCACCGTCACGATATATGCTCGCATCAATGGCCTTTGATGTCAGTGTTTGCGGGTTGATCTGCGCGTGGACGTCTTGGTGTAAGCCTATCAACAGCGTAACGTGAAGCCATCCTCGGCTATGCTCGGCGATGAGTTTCATCTATTTGTTTTCTCTCGATCGTCTGTCGGCCGCGCTTGCTACTGCCAGCGAGCAAGTACAGAGTGGCGGTCGGCACCAGTATCGGCAAAAAATTAACTACGCAATTTTAAGTTGCAATACGCTCTCCTGCTCGGCAGCCACAGTTACTCGGGTCCATCATTCGGACCGTACGAGTGCACGCGTCGCGATCATGGCTTGGATTGTCTGGATCCGACGCCAGTCCTGGAGGTCAATGTGAGCGGCGGCGGCAACCATTCGAAGCGCTTCTCCGCCAACTCGCCAAACGTCAGGGCATGAATGTTGAGCCGCATGTCGCAGGCCGGGTCCTTGCCGTCCGCCACCAACACGCGCTCTCGTTTGCCGAAACCATGAATTGACGCGCCAAGAACCGGCCGTCGACCTGAGCGCGTTCGACCGTCGTGTGGCGGCATCATAGGCTATGGCGGCGAGGCGCCTGTGCCCTTCACTTCAAGCCCAAATGCTTCTCGAGCCAGTGGATGTCATAGTTGCCGCTCTGGATGTCCGGCTGTTCGACCAGATCCATGAACAACGGAATGGTCGTCTCGATACCATCGATGACGAATTCCGACAGCGTCCTGCGCAGGCGGTTCAAGGCTTCTTCGCGCGTTTTGCCGGTGACAATGAGCTTGGCGATCAGGCTGTCGTAGAACGGCGGCACACGATAGCCGTGATAGGCGTGACTGTCGACGCGGACACCGAGGCCACCTGGGGGATGCCAATTGGTGATCAAACCGGGAGACGGACGGAATGTCTTGGGATTTTCAGCGCAGATCCGACATTCGATGGCGTGGCCACTCAAGACGATGTCGCTCTGTTTAACCGACAATCCCTGGCCGGCTGCAACGCGCAACTGTTCGAGCACAAGATCCAGGCCTGTGACGCTCTCAGTGACGGGATGCTCGACCTGCAGGCGCGTATTCATTTCGATGAAATAGAACTCGCCGTCTTCGTACAGAAATTCGACGGTACCGGCGCCACGATAGCTCAGCTTCTGCATCGCGCGCGAGACGACGCCACCGATTTGTTCACGTTGGGCCGCCGTGATCGCGGGGCTCATGGCCTCTTCCCAGACCTTCTGGTGGCGCCGCTGCAGCGAGCAATCGCGCTCGCCCATGTGGACCGCATTGCCCTTGCCGTCGCCGAACACCTGGATCTCGATGTGGCGCGGTGTCTGGAGATACTTCTCCATATAGACTGCGTCGTCCCCGAACGCTGCCTTGGCTTCCGAACGTGCCGTTTTCAATGCCATGTCCAGCTCTTCGGCGTTGCGGGCAACTTTCATGCCTCGCCCGCCGCCACCGGATGCGGCCTTGATCAGCACGGGAAAGCCCATGGCGCGTGCGATTTTTTGTGCTTGCGCCTCGGTGGTGACCGCGCCGTCGGACCCTGGCACGACCGGAATTCCGAGTTTCTTGGCGGTTTCCTTGGCCTGGATCTTGTCGCCCATCGTGCGGATGTGCTCGGACGTCGGGCC
>JANOAW010000184.1:0-5863 GCA_031411355.1 Hyphomicrobiaceae bacterium
TCAACACATCGCGAAACTTCTGCATTCTCCGGCCTTGCGCTTGGTCGGCCCGGATCATCCGAATCACTCCTGTTGTGGAGTGTGCGGACTACCGGACAGATCATGCGCTACCTAAACCGGACAGATCGTGAGCTACTGACATGCGGTGAGCGCCCCACTTGCCGCTTACGTGAGCCCGCACTAAACCCCGCCTCGACAGCGCGCGGGGCAGATGGCCCGACGCTCGCTCGAGTGTTCTTCTGCGCGCGAACGAAAGGCGAATATCATGCAGAAAATCAAGGTGGCCGGCACCGTCGTCGAAATGGACGGCGACGAGATGACCCGCATCATCTGGCAGGCGATCAAAGACAAGCTGATCCATCCGTATCTGGATTTGAACCTCGAATATTACGATCTCTCGGTCCAGCATCGCGATGCGACCAACGACCAAGTCACCATCGATTCGGCCAACGCCACCAAGAAACACGGTGTCGCTGTCAAATGCGCGACCATCACGCCGGACGAAGGCCGCGTGAAGGAGTTCGGCCTCAAGGACATGTGGAAGTCGCCCAACGGCACCATCCGCAACATCCTCGGCGGCGTCATTTTCCGTGAGCCGATCATCTGCAAGAACGTGCCGCGCCTGGTGCCCGGCTGGACCAAGCCGATCATCATCGGCCGTCACGCGTTCGGCGATCAATACCGCGCCACCGACTTCAAGTTCCCGACCGCAGGTACTCTGTCGATCAAGTTCGTCGGCAACGACGGCAAAGTCATCGAAAAAGAAGTCTTCAAAGCGCCGGGCTCGGGCGTCACGATGGCGATGTACAATCTCGACGACAGCATCAAGGATTTCGCTCGCGCCTCGATGAACTACGCTCTCGGCCGTAATTATCCGCTCTATCTGTCGACCAAGAACACCATCTTGAAGCAGTACGACGGCCGCTTCATGGAGATCTTCCAGCAGATCTTCGACGCCGAGTTCAAGACCAAGTTCGACGCAGCCAAGCTGACGTATGAGCACCGCCTGATCGACGACATGGTGGCTGCCGCCATGAAGTGGAGCGGCGGCTATGTTTGGGCGTGCAAGAACTACGACGGCGACGTCCAATCCGATACGGTCGCACAGGGTTTCGGCTCGCTCGGCCTGATGACATCCGTGCTGATGACGCCCGATGGCAAGACCGTCGAAGCCGAAGCCGCCCACGGTACCGTCACCCGCCACTACCGCGAGCACCAGAAGGGCAAGGAGACGTCGACCAACTCGATCGCTTCGATCTTCGCCTGGACGCGCGGCCTCGCGCACCGTGCCAAGCTCGACAGCAATCCCGCATTGGCCAAGTTCGCCGATACGCTGGAGAAGGTCTGCGTCGACACCGTCGAAGCCGGCCACATGACCAAGGACCTGGCGCTGCTCGTCGGCGACCAGCAGAAGTGGCTGTCGACCACGGGTTTCCTCGACAAGATCGACGAAAACCTGCGCAAGGCGATGGCGTAATCGGTGTTTGCGGCGGCGGTGTCAGGCCGATGGTCCAGACGCCGCCGTCGCCCACCTGTCATGGCGGCGGCTTTGGGCGAGGGGCGGACCAATGCCGTCTGGTTGATCACGGACGTGTCGTAGTCAAAATCGCCAGCCGTGAGATTGGCTTTGGTGCAGCCGTCCAAGCGGTCGTTGCAATACACCGTACCGGTGCTGGTGAGGGGATGTGATGTTGCTACTTCTTGCCTCCGGCAGCCGCGAGCAACTCAACCATTTTGCGGTACCGTCCGTGCACCGCACTTAACAACTTGATATGTTCGGGCGGAATAGCCGCCGGCGCTCTAGCTAGCGCCGCCTCGGTTTCCTCTAACTCTTCTTTCTTCTCGTCATTTGATTTTTTTAGATCTAACTTGAGGGCCGCGATGTCCTCGCGCAGCACTTTAATTGGATCGACAAAATCGTTCTGCCGCGCGCCGATGAGCAGGAAGTTCATATAGTCCTGAATCTCCCTACAATAGTCTATTGGCTCGAATTTTACAGCCTTGCAGGCTTTCGCCTCTACTGCGGCGGCGTCAGCGTCGCTTAGTTCGCCCTTGGTTCTAATCAAAGCGTCGAATATTGATTGGGTGAGCTTCAGCCATCGATCTACGATGTCCGCCGTGAGCGGGACAACTTTGATTACTCCGTCTTGAGCGGTAGCGGGCGATTGCTGGCAGGCAATCAGCAGCCCTATGGCGAGGACGATAGCACGTACGCTCGAAAACATTGCCGGTTTCTCGATAGCTGTTGCTGACCTACAGCCTCTACCAACAGGCGCGAAAATACAAGCTGACTACCCACGCAGCCGTACTTCTGCTGAGCGTCTCGGATCTCGACAGAGAGATCGAAGACACTTGCGCAAGGCGATGGCGTGAGGGGGTCTAACCCCGGTTACGGTGTGCTGCGACGCGCTCGGCAGCATCAAAAATAGAGGTGACGGCGCCGTGTGGGTCGGTATGTTGTCGGCACGTACTTGCTGGAGCTTTTCGATGAAACTCGCGCGCTGGAGCTACAGGGATCGGGGTCCGCAGGCGACGTTCGGGGTGGTGCGCGACGATCGCTCGCTGGTCGATCTCGGCAAGCGCTTCGAGGGGCGCCTTGCGGGCGTCACGGATATTTTGACACCCGAAGCGCTGACGGCCGTCACGCGGGCGGTGGATGAGACCGGGGTCAGCGACGGTCGGCTGTCAGACGTGCACCTGCTGCCGCCGGTCGGTCGTCCGGGAAAAATATTGTGTGTCGGCGTCAACTATCCCGACCGCAATGCCGAGTACAAAGATGGCAGCGACGTGCCGAAATATCCAAGTTTGTTCGTGCGTTTCCTGCAGTCGTTCGTCGGTCATGAGACACCGATCATCCGCCCCGACGAATCGATCCAATTCGATTACGAGGGCGAGATCGTGCTGGTGATCGGCAAGTCGGGACGCCGCATTCCCGAGGCGGCCGCGCTCGATCACGTGTTCGGCTTCACGTTGATGAACGAAGGTTCGGTGAGAGACTGGTTGCGGCACGGCAAATTCAACGTCACGCAGGGCAAAAACTTCGATCGATCAGGCTCGATCGGCCCGTGGATCGTCCCGCGCAACGCCATTGCCGATCCGGCGGACCTGACCCTCGTCACCCGTGTTAACGGCGAAGAACGTCAACGTGGCACGACCGGCACGCTGATGTTCCCGTTTCAACGGATCATCTCATACATATCGACCTTCACGACGTTGGAGCCCGGCGACCTCATCGCCACGGGAACGCCGCCCGGGGCAGGCGCCCGCTTCGATCCTCCGCGCTGGCTGAAGGCGGGCGACGTTGTCGAGATCGAGTGCGCGGGCATAGGCGTGTTGCGCAACACCGTAGAAGACGAGACGACCGCTTAAACCTTCGAGCGTTCGATTTTGGTGATCTTCGGTTTGGCTCGACCGGAGCGGTGTTCAATCTCTTTGTCTTGCGCCTCGAAGAACGCTTGGGCTGGACCGTCGCCGTCGAGGCCGGTCACTTCGAGGGCCGCGATCTTGCGATTCGAGGTGCGGCTGCCATCCTCGTAGTAGACGTCGAAAAATACGTATTCGACGCGTGCGGTGGGTTTGCTGCGTGCCATCTCAATGCCTCGGAACTGCCGGCAAGCGCCGGTCGATGTGTCGGGAAGGGGGTGTCGTCGATCGAGCGACAACACGTGAAGCCAACGTCAGTCACGTAGGGACTGAGTGCGTCCTCCCCAAGACACATCGGCCGCCCCGAGGGGCGGCCGATGGTCACGTACCGAAAATGTGAAGCGAACGAAGCTTAGCCGAGGCTGATGTTGCCGACTGCAACTTTACCGCTACGGCGATCTTCCTGGGTGTCGAACGTCACCTTGTCGCCTTCGCGCAGGCCTTGAATGCCAGCGCGCTCGAGAGCGGTCGCGTGAACGAAGACGTCTTTGCCGCCGGTATCGGGCTGAATGAAGCCATAACCCTTGGTGGCGTTGTAGAACTTGACGGTGCCCTTGATCATAGGGGGTCTCCAGTGAGTGCGTTACGGATTGATTCGCGCGGCATCGCCGCCCAAATCAGCCGTGTCGAAAGTCCTTGTAGTGAGCTTGCTCGCAGTCAGCGAGACCAAGGCAGACCAGACAGAGCGAGCTGCCAAACTTCGACGCAAGCGTCCTACTCCGCGCCAGCCTGTCGCACAAGCAAAAAGGCGGAGGCTCTAGCGATTTGACGTGCAGGCGCATCCACCGTGACACGCTGCAACGTGGCGAAGTGCGCATTGCGAGGTCGCTGCGACTGAGATACAAGCCCTCTCGTTGCAAGCAACCACCTTGCGATGATTTCGGCGGCCACGTGGCGGAGTGGTTACGTAGCGGACTGCAAATCCGCGTACCCCGGTTCAATTCCGGGCGTGGCCTCCAAGCATTTCAACTTGATGTAGCCGGACCTGTGCCCCTCTCTGCAGGTTCGCGTTGGCCCTCACTCCGTCCACACTGAGGCGACCACAGGGATCGATCTCGGTCGATCGATGAGACGTTGCGGGTCAGAGCGCGATGCCCGACAGGGCGGTCAATTGGTCGGCGAGCCAGGGTGATACGGCGATCACGGGGCCGCCCGAACGGATACCGTCGCCGGCCAGGAAATCGTTCACGCGACCGCCGGCTTCCGTGACGACAACGATGGCGGCCGCCACATCCCATGAGTTGATATGATCTTCCAGATAGCCGTCGATTTCGCCGGTTGCCACCTGTGCGAGGCCGAGGGCGCCCGAACCGCAACGGCGCGTCTCGATACCAGCGTCCATCAGGCGGCTGATGGTATCGAGGTAGTTCGACAGCGGTTTGCGACTGGAGGTGCCGACTTCGACCAAGGGCGCATGGGACATGGTCGCGCCGCTGACGGCGAGGCGTTCACCGTTGCGAAAGGCGCCGGCGCCGCGCCGGGCTTCGTAGAAGTGGCCGCTTTGCGGGGCATCGAGAAAGCCGAACGTCGCGACGCCGTCGACCACGAAACCGAGCGAGACACACCAGCGCGGATTGGTGTGGGCGTAATTGTAGGTGCCGTCGATCGGATCGACGATCCACAGGGTACGGGTATCGAGCGCGCCGCCGAATTCCTCTCCGAGCACCGCGTCGCCGAAGCGCGCGGTCAAGCGGTCGACGATCAGAGTTTCGACGGCCTTGTCGGCCGCAGTTGCGAAATCGCGCGGCCCTTTGGCCTCGATGTCGGCCGGCGACGCGTCCCGGCGCATGGCGACCGCGAGCTGGCCGGCTTGCGCGACCAGGTCACGAGCGAACGCGTAACGCGCCGAGAGATCTGCGGGGGTCATCGTTTGTTGGCCTTTGCTGTCGGCTTTTTCGACGTCGACTTCTGGGCGGCACCAACGGGCACACCAGCGACGGGCACACCAGCGACGGGCACACCCGGAACCGGCCGACGCATGACGTCGTCGGCCGAGAAGATCTGTTCGAGGGCAAGCGCGACCTCGAGCACGCGCCGATCATGCCCCTTGGGGCCGATGATCTGGATTGCGAACGGCAAACCGTTCTCGTCCCGACCGCACGGCAGCGCGAGCGAACAGCACAGCGCCATCGTCGGCGCGTAGGCGATCGCGAGCCAGCGCATGTAGCTGTCCATGGCCACGCCGTCGATCTCCTCGACGTAGAGCTGCGTGTGCGGGAACGGCGATACCGACGCGGCCGGGGCGATCAGCACGTCGTAATCGTCGAAGAAGTCGTGCACACGGCGCAATAGCTTCTGTTGCTCGACGAAACCGCGTCCGATTTTTTCAGCCGTCAGCGCAAGGCCGAACTCGATGTCGTGCGTGACGTTGGGGCCGAGCAGCTTCGGCGAGGCGCGATATTTGTCCTGATGATTGACGACGAAGGTCAGGCCTCGGTGC
>JANOAW010000185.1:0-3587 GCA_031411355.1 Hyphomicrobiaceae bacterium
CGTGCCGCAATTCGCCACGCTGCGGCTCGACCTTAGTCAACCCCCTCCCAAAAATCTGATGTTTCGCGTCTGTCGGTCTTTGCCGTAAGATCTGGGCGACACAGCCCGCCGGGACACCGTCATGACCGCCTTCGTCCTCCGTCGCCTGATGCAGAGTGCCGGCGTTGTCGCGATCATGTCGGCGATCGTGTTCTTTGGCGTGCATGTGGTCGGCGATCCCATCTATCTGCTGATCAATCCGCAGGCCGACCAGAAGGATATCGAGGCGGCCATCAAGGCGCTCGGGCTCGACCGGCCGATCTGGGAGCAATACTGGCATTTCATCACCGGCGCATTGCGCGGCGATCTCGGCAAGAGCTTCATCTTCGGCGAAAGCGCCTTGAAAGTCATCATCCAGCGCATGCCGGCGACGTTGGAGCTCGCCATCGCCGCCGTCGTCATGTCGATCGTGCTCGGCATTCCCTTGGGGCTGTATGCCGGCCTTTATCCTGATCGGTTTGGCTCCAAAGCGATCATGGCCGGCTCGATCTTCGGCTTCTCGCTGCCGACGTTCTGGGTCGGTTTGATGCTGATTTTGCTGTTCGCCGTCGTGCTCGGCTGGTTGCCGTCAACGGGACGTGGCCCGACGGCGACGTATCTCGGCGTCACCTCGAGCCTGTTCACCTTGAAGGGCCTCCAACACGTGTTGTTGCCGGCCATCAATCTCGCACTGTTGAAAATCTCGCTGGTGATCCGGCTGACGCGGGCGGGGACGCGCGAGGCCATCCATCAGGACTACATCAAGTTTGCACGCGCAAAGGGGCTGTCACCGCGCCGTGTCGTCGGCGTGCACCTGCTGAAGAATATCCTCATCCCCGTGGTGACCGTGCTCGGTCTCGAGTTCGGCAATCTCGTCGCGTTCTCGGTCGTGACCGAAACCATCTTCGCGTGGCCCGGCATGGGCAAGTTGCTGATAAACTCCATCCAGTCGCTCGATCGACCGGTCATCGTCGCCTATCTCGTCTTGATCGTGCTGATGTTCGTCGTCATCAACCTCGTGGTCGACATCTTGTATTCGCTGCTCGATCCGCGCGTCCGCCTCGATGCGCAAGGCGCCTAAGGCCTCAGCCGCGAACCACGTCGAGCAGGGCTTTGGCCAGGCCGGCGAGTGGACCGGTCAATGCCCAGCCGACGCCGCCGCCGATGCCGAGCAGGAGCATGGTGCCAAAAAGGCGCCGCCAGAAGCGGCCGCGTTCCGGCTTGACGCGCACTGCGAAGGTTTCAGCGGCCGTGCTCGCGTCGTTGTGAACTCCACCGGGCGACAAAGTACGGCCGGTCACCGACAAGGTGACGGCGAACGTGCCGGCCCGTGTCGGCAAAAGCACATATTGCCAGATGACGTCGCGACTATCGGTTTCGGCGGGTCCGAGCCACGCGGTCTCGGGCGTGCGCGGCTCGATCGACAGTCCCGACACCGGTCCGCTGGTCAGACGGGTCGTGACCGCGCGCAAGATGGTCGCGCCGTGGGCCGCGGCCTGGAGATTGTGCCTGGGAACGTCGACTTGCGAGCGCGGAATGCGGATTTCCACCAGCACCGGCACATCCCGGCGCACCACCGCCGGCAGACCTGATGCGGCCTGCACGATTTCGAGGGGCTCGCTTGGCAACAGGGCGTACGGCGGGGGCAGTTGCGGCGGAGGCGCCATGGGTGGGGGCGGCAGCGGCGGCAGATCGGCGCGTTGCGGCAGCTGCGTTCGCGGGCCAGGGGCTTGCGCGATCGGATACGGCGACTGTGAACGCGGCGCAACGGACGGCACTGGACGTGGTTGATAGGGCTGGTTCGGCGGGCGTTGCGGTGGCGGCCCGTGCCCATTGGGGTTGCCGTTCGCTTGCCCGCTAGACTGGTCCACGTATCCAGTTTGCTGGCTGCCCTGATAGCCGCTTTGCGGCCCATTCTGGCGCAGTCGCGCCAAGGGCGCTTGCTCAGTTGCCGGCTGTGTCACCGGTACCGTGATCGGCTCGGCCGACATGCCCGCCGCGCGCGCGCGCATAGGCTCGGCCGCATCCACCCGCGCCGTATCGATGCGTGGCACGGGCGGCGGGCCGCCATTGTCACGCCGGGATTGATCCGATCGCGGCGCTTCGAGGCGTGTGACATGATCCGCTGCCTGTGAAGGTCCACTGTCGAGCGAGCCGGATTGCATCCGAGGCGTCGGTGGCGCCTCGGCGCGCTCGCGAGCGTCGGTTGCCGGCGGCGGCATCGGCACGGCTGGGGGCGCGAGCGGGGCAACGGCCGAGTGCACGGTCGCAGGTAGCAGAGGTAGCACGGGCGCAGGTACGGGAGGCGGCCTCGGCACAAACGGCTTCAGCGCCGTTGGTTCAGACTGGCGCACGCGCGATCGTGCCATCGCCAGGGCATCGTCACCATTCGAAAGGCGCGGCGCATCATGTGATGGCGCGGGGTCCACGCGCGGCGTCGGAGCCGCAATCTCGGCTGGGCGCGGCGCACCGGCCGTCTGCAAAACGCGGATGACGTCTTCGAAGGTCAGGCCGTGCGCTTTCAGCAAGCCGGCCGCCGGCGAATTGCCATCCCCAATGATGGCCGCCAGGACGATCCCGCCATCCATCATGCGGCGTTGGGATTGGCGCGCGGCCATGCCCGCCAGCTGGAGAATGCGCAACAGGTCCGCCCCGGGCCTCGGCGATTGACCGGGGTCGGCCGCAACGGTTTCAGAGACACGCCCAAGATGGCCGGAGACGTCGGTTCGCAATTGATCGACAGATATGCGGCTGGCCCCGAGGATAGCGACAGCGTCTGCATCTTCGGTCAAAGCGAACAGGAGATGTTCCAGCGACACGGCGCCGTGTGACTGGGCAACGGCCAGTTGATGAGCCCGCGCCAAGCTCTCATCGAGCGCCGGCGCACGGTTGACCGCATCTCCCCCGCCCTGCATTCCGCCCAGCCTCCGCTCGCCGCTGCTCGTGACGCGGCCCCAACACGGACCGGATCTGCCGCGCAGGACCGTTTCTCGCACTTGTCTTACGCTGCTTCGGCCCGCGACACACTAGAGCTTCGCGCCCGACCAAGGATTGATCCACGGTCAGGATTGCCGACCGAATGGGGTTCCATTGCGGCGGTGCGTGCCGGCACTGCAGGCTATTCTCCTGGCTCATCGCCCGGCCATTGCCTGGCCATTGCGACACCGCGCCTGCGCCGCTATGACGCCGCACCCGTGATCCCTCGTTCCGAGATCTCCTGATGTCCAAGCCGCATGCCGCCCCGCCCGCCAAGGTCGCCGACGAACCGCGTCCGACGGCACACATGCAGGCGCGCATCTTGGCCGAAGCCTTGCCCTCGTTGATCGCCTACGACGAAGAAACCGTCGTGATCAAATTCGGTGGCAACGCCATGGGCGATCCCGCGCTCGCCGAGGCATTCGCCAAAGATATCGTCTATCTCAAGCTGTCCGGCATCAATCCTGTGGTGGTGCACGGCGGCGGTCCGCAAATCGCGGCAATGCTGAAAAAGCTCGATCTGAAAGTCGAGTTCGTGCAGGGCCTGCGCGTCACCGACAAGCCGACCGTCGATGTCGTCGAAATGGTGCTCG
>JANOAW010000186.1:0-1747 GCA_031411355.1 Hyphomicrobiaceae bacterium
GGTTGATATGCGCGATCGTTTCGTCGAGCGTGTCGACGACCTTGATGCTGATGATGTGGTCGAGGTATTCCTCGGACCAGTCGGCCTCGGTGGCCGGCACCACCTTGGGCCGCGGCGCCAGCAGGGCGGCGGCACGCGGGCAGCAGCGCATCTGCACGCCCTTGGCCGCAAACACGTCGCCGATCAGCGGCAGAAAGACCGCCGCCTGCGCGGCATGCACCAGCAGCGACTCGGCGGCGTTGCAGGGGCTGTACTTCTGCGTCTTCGCGTTGTCGGTGACGGCCAGCGCCATTTCGAGATCGACCTCGGCGTCGATGTAGAGGTGGCAGTTGCCGTCGAGGTGCTTGATCACCGGCACCTTGGCCTCGCGGCTGATGCGCTCGATGAGGCCCTTGCCGCCGCGCGGGATGATCACGTCGACGTACTCCGGCATCGCGATCAGCTTGCCGACGGCTTCGCGGTCCGTCGTCTCGATCAGCTGCACCCCTTCGGCCGGCAAGCCGGCTTCGACCAGCGCCGCCTGCACCTCGCGCGCCAGGGCGAGGTTCGATTGCAAGGCCTCCGAGCCGCCGCGCAGGATCACTGCGTTGCCGCTCTTGATGGCCAGCGACGCGGCCTCGATGGTCACGTTGGGGCGGCTCTCGTAGATCATGCCGAACACGCCCAGCGGCACGCGCATGCGGCCAACGTGGATGCCGCTCGGCCGGCGCTTCATCTCGGTGATTTCGCCAACCGGGTCGGGCATCGCGGCCAGTTGCTCGCAGCCGAGCGCGACCGTTTCGAGCGCCTGCGGTGACAGTTTGAGCCGATCGACCATCGGTGCCGTCAGGCCCGCGGTCTCAGCGGCCGCCACGTCTTTCGCGTTCGCCGCCTGCAGCGCAGCGCTGTTCGCGCGCAGCCGAAGCGCCAGCGCCAGCAACGCAGCGTCTTTGGCCGCCGTCGGCGCCTTCGCCATCGCGCGCGACGCCGCGCGCGCAGCCACGCCGACGTGGGCCATGTAGGCGGCAATGTCGCTCGGGTTCATCCGTGCATTTTCACTCACGGAAACAGAGCCAGCACGGCGAGCCACAAAGCCGCGGTCGCGACAAAGGCCACGGTCGAAGCGACGATGGCGGCCGTGGCCTCGGCTACGAGCGTCGCATAGCGCTGCGCTAACAGCAGCGCGTTGCTGCCCACCGGCAGCGCGGCAGCCATCACCAGCACGGCCAGCGGCACGCCCGAGAGGCCGAAGCCCCAATGCGCCACCACCAGCACCGCGACCGGCAGCACGAAGAGTTTGCCCACCGTGGCCGCCAACGCGCCGCGCAGGTGGCCCTTGACGCCGTACTGCGCCAGCGACACACCGATCAGCACCAGGCACAGCGGCACCACGGCCGTGCCGAGCGTGGCCAGCAATTCATCGAGCACCGCCGGCAAGCGCAGACCGGCGAGGTTCCAGGCCAGACCCGCCAGCACCGGCAGCACCACCGGATGGATCAGCGTGTTGCGCGCCGTCGTCGCCAGCGTCTGACCGAGCGACGGCCGTGTGCCGCCGCGGCCGGCCTCGCGCGCGAGGTCGAGCTCGACCAGGATCGTCAGCAGCGTCAGGATGATCAGCGCGTGCAGGCTGATCAGCGGGATGTGGATCGCCAGGCCCGCTTCGCCGAACAGCGCCGCCGAAAACGGAATGCCGAGCTGCACCGTGTTGCCGAAGGCGATGGAAATGGCGCGCACCGTCGGCACCGCCGGTGTGGCCGGGCCGCGCGCC
>JANOAW010000187.1:0-6962 GCA_031411355.1 Hyphomicrobiaceae bacterium
CTCGATCAATCCGGTGCGGGTGCGTTCGTCACAGTCGCCGGTTTGCGGTCACGCACACTCTCGATCAGCGCCGACACCGTCGATGTCACACACGCAGAATCCGCCGGGCAATGGCGAGAACTTCTCGCCGGCGCCGGTATCCGACAGGCTCGCGTCACGGGCGCTGGAATTTTCAAGGACGCGGCGTCGGACGCACTCGTTCGACAATTCATGTTCGACGGCACGATCCGCAATTGGCAGATCGTCGTTCCCGATTTCGGCACGATGACCGGGCCGTTCCAGATCACGTCGCTCGAATTTTCTGGACGCCACGACGGCGAACTCTCCTTCGACCTTTCGCTCGCATCGGCCGGGGAACTCGCCTTCTCCGCCATCTGAGAAAGCGGGCGCACACCCGCCTCGTTTCATTTCATCTGTCACCATTCTATATCCGTTGTTCGGTTGCTTCATGCCCAATTTCCATCGCGGTGAAATCTCCGCCGTTTTCGACGATACAGCCCAAACACTCGTACTCACGCTCGGAGCCTTGGCCGAACTCGAAGCCTTGTTCGGCGCAACCGACATGCTGGCGCTCGCCGAACGGTTTCAAACCGGTCGCATCTCGGCGCTCGATGCGACCCGCATCATCGGCGCGGGCATGCGCGGGGCCGGCCGGGCGATTTCCGACGAGGATGTCGGTCGTCTGCGCACGCAGGATGGCGCTGCAGGTTTCGTCACTGTCGTTGCACAACTGCTCGCAGCGACATTCGGTGGCCCAGCCGCAAGTCTCGCAACCGAGATCGCGCGTTCGCCGATGTCGAGCGATGGGCGACGCGCGTCGGCCGTGGAACCACCCGCCCCTTTCCCTGGGCCGAGGTGATGATCGTCGGCCTCGGCCACCTCGGCGTATCACCGGACATTTTCTGGTCGATGACTTTGCCTGAACTCGATGCGGCTCTGCGCGGTCACTACGGCATCGGACCAGCGACACAGGCCATGACCCGCGCCGCGCTCGTCGCGATGTTGCGCGCACATCCGGATTGAACAATGCAGAATGATTTCACGAGTGCTGCTGCGCCGCACGATTTTAACGATCTGGCGCGCAGTATCTCCGAGGCGTCGAACGGCGCACAATTGCTCGGAAAGTCGCTCGGGCACGCGTTCGACAGCTTAGTCGTCAAGGGCAAAGGCTTGTCTGAAACCTTCGAAGCGCTGGCTCTCTCGCTGTCGCAGTCGCTTCTGAAGCAGGCGATGCAACCCCTCCAAAACGGTATCGGCGGGGGCTTGCTCGATCTCTTCGGCGGCGGCGGCCTGCCGATCGCATTCGCGCAGGGGGGCATGCTCCGAGCTGGCACACCGATCCCTTTCGCGAGCGGTGGCGTTGTCTCCAGTCCGACTTCGTTTCCGCTTGGTCAAAGGCGATCCGGCTTGGCCGGTGAACGTGGTGCCGAAGCCATCGTTCCACTGTCACGTGGCCCCGATGGCCGCCTTGGTGTCACCACCGATGGCGGTGTGCGGTCGCAGCCGATCAACGTCACAATCAATGCAACCGACATCGACAGTTTTCAGCGCTCCGAATCGCAGATCGCCGCCCTTCTGGCGCGCGCCGTGACGCTGGGGCAGCGCAATCTCTGATGTTTCCACCACGCGTTCGACCGAGGTCCTTTCGCCATGTTTCATGAAACTCGCTTTCCGGTCGCCGTTTCGCGCGGTGCGATCGGCGGTCCCGAACGGCGCACTGAAGTCGTTGTGCTTGGATCAGGTGCCGAAGAGCGCAACCAGCGGTGGGCAGACAGTCGGCGCAGCTACAATGCCGGCTATGGTGTCAAATCGCTGGATGATCTGCATTCGGCCGTCAGCTTTTTCGAAGAGCGCAGAGGTCGCCTGCACGGGTTTCGTTGGCGCGATCCTCTCGACCACCGGTCGTGTACGTCGGAACGCGCACCGTCCGCGCTCGACCAGACCCTCGGGATCGGAGACGGTTCGCGCGATCGGTTCCCGTTGATCAAGGTGTACGGCCACGCGTTCGCTCCTTATGCGCGCCGCATTACCAAACCCGTCGTCGGCACCGTGACGGTTGCCGTCAATGGCATCATCGAACCCGCGAGCACCCATGTCGTCGACCATGGTACGGGTGTGGTGACATTTCTCGTCGGTCATGTTCCCGCGGCCGGCGACGCCGTATCGGCGGGCTTTGAATTCGATGTTCCGGTACGCTTCGACACCGACAAACTCGAGGTCGACATATCCGGTTTCAAATCAGGCGCGATCCCGTCGATGCCGTTGGTCGAAATCCGCATCTGAACTGTAAAAATTAATGAAATCCCTTACCCCCGCCTTCAAGGCACACATCGCATCGGGCATTACGTCTCTCGCGTGGTGCTGGCGCCTCACTCGTCGCGACGGTGTCCGGCTCGGCTTTACCGATCACGATCGAGACGTGATATTCGAGGCGACGACGTTTGAGGCAGCGACGGGCTTTACTGCTTCGGAGATCAAAGACACGCTCGGTCTCGCGGTCGATAATCTCGACGTCCAGACCGCGTTGTCGTCGATGCGGCTCGACGAGCACGATCTCGCAGCCGGTCTCTACGACGACGCACGCGTCGAGATATGGCGCGTGAACTGGCAGGACACCGCGCAACGCGCCTTGATGCGCAAAGGCTCGCTCGGCGAGATCTCACGGGCGGGTCACGCATTTTCTGCTGAAGTTCGCGGCCTCGCCCATTACCTGAATCAGCCGCGCGGACGGACGTATCAATACAGCTGCGATGCCCAACTCGGCGATGTCAGATGCGGCGTCGACATCGGCAGTGCGCCGTGGCGCGCGACCGGATCCATCACTGCCGTCATCGACCGTCGGACAATCGCGGTGAGCGGTCTCGACGGTTTCGGGACTGGCCATTTCGCGCGGGGGCTCATGACGACGACGTCGGGTGCCAACACCGGACAGCGGATCGAAGTCCGTCGGCATACGTCAGCTGCGGGGGGCGTGACGTTAGAGTTGTGGCAGGAGCCGGCGCGCAGCTACACCGCAGGCGATGGATTTTTCGCAACCGCCGGCTGCGACAAGCACTTCGCAACGTGCCGCGATCGCTTTGCCAACGCGGTTCGATTTCGAGGCTTTCCGCACATTCCAGGGCAATCTTTCATCACACGCGTCGCACGCCGCGATTCAGTCAACGACGGGGCACCATTGCGATGACGGCCACTCTCGTCACGCGCGACGATATCGTCGCCATTGCGCGGACCTGGAAAGGTACGCCGTATCACCACCAAGCCTCGAACAAAGGCGTCGGCACAGATTGCCTCGGCCTTGTGCGTGGCATCTGGTGCGAACTCTACGGCCGTGCGCCCGAGCACCCCCCCGCCTACAGCGCCGACTGGGCCGAGGCCGGTTGTGGCGAAACACTTCTCGACGCTGCATCGCGACATCTCATTGCCACATCGTTCGAGCGATTGGCGCCCGGCGACGTTCTGATCTTTCGCTACCGAGTGGGCTCGCCGGCCAAACATGTCGCCGTTTTGAGCGACCCTCGTCACATGATTCACGCCATCCAAGGGCTGCCGGTCTGCGAACACGCCTATACCTCATGGTGGTCTCGCCGGCTCGTTGCCGCCTTCGCTTTTCCAAACATCGCGCCTTGATGGGCGCTGCTCGAGTTTCGTTTTTCAACCATGGCTACTCTCGCCTTGAGCGCTCTCGGCTCGGCCGTCGGCAACGCATTGCTACCTGCCGGCTTTGGCAGTCTTGGATCACAGATCGGCGCGTTCGCCGGATCGCAAATCGACCAGGCGTTGTTCGGCGGCTCCGGTCGTGGACGCGTCGTCGACGGTCCCAGGCTGTCGGATCTGACCGTCACGACGTCGACCGAAGGCGCTCATATTCCGCGTCTGTACGGTCGCGCGCGGCTTGGTGGTCAGATCATCTGGGCGACGGCACTCGATGAAGAAGCGGTCGACAGAAATGCTGCCGGGCGAGGCAAGGGTACGCGGGCCGGCGCCGCGGCGGCGGGCTCGGACTACCTGTACTTCGCCAATTTTGCCGTTGCCTTGTGTGAAGGCGAGATCACGGCACTCGGCCGCATGTGGGCCGACGGGCGCGAGGTCGACATGTCCGACGTCACCTATCGGCTCTATACCGGCAGCGAAACCCAGGCTCCGGACCCGTTGATTGCAGCCAAGCACGACGGCTGCGCGCCTGCGTATCTGGGTCTCGCATATATCGTCTTCGACCACTTGCCGTTGGCAGCCTTCGGCAATCGAATTCCGCAACTGTCGTTCGAGGTCTCTCGTGCCGTCGACGCCTTGGAACGCGATCTGAAAGGCGTCGTTCTCATTCCCGGTTCGGGCGAATTCGTCTACGCGCAAGAGCCGGTCGAGCGCAGAGTGAGCCGAATTTCCAGCACTTCGGAAAACACTCACACCTTGCTCGGCGGCACGGATTGGTCGGTCTCTCTCGACCAGCTGCAAACTCATCTGCCTAACGCCAATTCGGTTTCCCTGGTCGTCGCCTGGTTCGGTGACGATCTCGCGGTCGATCGATGCAGTGTCCGTCCACGGGTCGAGGTCGCGGACAAGATCACCACGCCTGCGACGTGGTCCGTCGCTGGTGTGGCGAGAGCATCTGCCGACGTCGTATCGCAAGTCGACGGCCGTGCGGCTTACGGTGGAACTCCGTCTGACCGATCGGTGATCGGGGCCATTCGAGATTTGAAGAACCGGGGACTGTCGGTCGTGTTGTCACCATTTCTTTTGATGGACATCGCGGCCGGCAATACGAAACATGATCCATATTCATCGGCTGCAGCGCAACCCGCTCATCCCTGGCGCGGACGCCTGACCGTCGCCCCTGCCGCAGGCAGGCCCGGTACACCCGACACGACGGCTCTCGCAGCAGCGCATATCGCGAGCTTCGTCGGGGCAGCCCAAGTCGCGTATTTTTCAATCGTCGACGACACAGTCGTCTACAGCGGTCCTGACGAGTGGAGTTTTCGTCGGTTTATTCTGCACCAGGCTCACCTCGCCAAGGCCGCCGGTGGTGTGGACGCTTTCGTGTTGTGCTCGGAACTGCGCGGTCTGACGCGCGTCCGCGCACAGTCCAACACGTTTCCGTTCGTCGCGGCACTCGTGCAGCTCGCAGCCGACGTGCGCGCGGTGCTCGGCCTCGGCACGAAAATTCTCTATGCTGCCGATTGGACCGAATACCAAGGCTATCGACCTGCCGACGGCAGTGGCGACGTGTTTTTCAATCTGGATGCACTCTGGGCCTCGCCGCATGTCGATTGCATCGGTATCGACGTCTATTGGCCGTTGTCCGATTGGCGCGACGGCACCGCACATCTCGACGCCGTCGCAGGTGCGTGGGCCGCTCATGATTTGACATATCTCAAGAATAATCTCGCGGCGGGTGAGGACTATGATTGGTTCTATGCCAGCGATGCTGCGCGCGTCGCGCAAGTGCGCACGCCAATCACGGACGGTCTCGGTAAGCCCTGGATTCATCGGACCAAGGATATGCAATCCTGGTGGAGCAACGCTCATTTCGATCGCCACGCAGGTGTCGAAATTCCGGCGCCGACCAACTGGTTGCCACAATCAAAACCGATCTGGCTCATGGAGATTGGCTGCCCGGCGGTCGACAAGGGGGCCAATCAGCCGAACGTGTTCGTCGATCCGAAAAGCTCCGAATCGCTGGTGCCTCATTTCTCCAACGGGGCGCGCGACGATCTCATGCAGCGTCGCGTACTGCAGGCCTACAGCCAGGCCTTCGATCCGTCGAACCCGGGCTTCGTTCCGGCACTCAATCCAGTTTCGTCCGTCTACGGCGCGCGGATGGTCGACCATCGGCGAATGCACGTCTACTGTTGGGATGCGCGGCCGTACCCGGCATTTCCGACGCATACCGAAATATGGAGCGACGGAAACAACTGGCGCCTCGGTCATTGGATCAACGGCCGTACCGCCTCGGCACCCGTTGCAGCTCTCGTTGCCACTCTGCTCGTCGACTTCGGGTTTACCGACTTCGATGCCTCGCATCTTCTCGGCACTGCAGAAGGCCTCGTCGTCGACCGCATCATGTCCGCACGCCAAGCCCTGCAACCACTCGAAATCGGCTTCTTCTTCGACACACTCGAAACCGACGGCCAGATTGTCTTTCGTCCACGCGGCAGTGTCGCAACCGGCATCGTCGTCGCGTCGAGCGACTGCGTCGAAACTCGTGCCGATCGAGCACTTCTGCAACTGACGCGCTCGCAGGAGACGGACCTGCCCGCCAGTTCGAAAGTAACCTACATCGCTGCCGCTGCGGACTACGAACAGGCAAGTTCCGAAGCGCGACGGATCGGCGGCGCTTCTGGGCGGACGAGCCAAGCCGCACTCGGTCTCGTCCTTGACACAGGCGAAGGCGACGCGATTGCCGAGCGCTTGTTGTTCGAGGCTTGGTCGTCGCGTGAGCGCGCACTCTTCACGCTACCGCCGAGCCGTCTTGCGCTCGAACCAGGCGATACGCTCGAGGTGACGGCCAACGGGCGGTCCCAGACGTTCAGAATTACGGAGATCAGTGATCATGGCGCGCGGGAAATCGAGGCGCGCTCGATCGATGCGAATATCTACACCTTGCAGTCCAATCCACCACGCGCCCCGCCAGCACGGATCTCGACCGCTGGGGGGCCGCCGCTGCTGGTCTACATCGACTGTCCGCCGTTGGAATCGGATCCGCCTCACGCGCCCTTGATCGCGGCGGCGCAAGATCCGTGGCCTGGTGATATCGCTGTGTTTCGATCACCTGAAAACAGCGGCTTTACTCTTTCAACCGTTGTGACCCGCGCCGCAACGACTGGCATCATGGACGCCCCGCTGTCCCCTGGCGTGGTCGGCCGTATGGATCGTGCGTCGAGCCTCGTCGTCACCGTTGATCGCGGCAGTCTGATATCGGTGTCGTCACTGGCTCTGTTGGCGGGTGCCAACACCGCTGCCGCTGA
>JANOAW010000188.1:0-4109 GCA_031411355.1 Hyphomicrobiaceae bacterium
GACCGGCATATGTTGCATATGCTGCTCGGCCTTGATCCGGCGGCAGACTTCGAATCCGTCCATCCCCGGCATCATAACGTCGAGCAAAACCACGTCGACCCGCTCACGCTTGAGAATGTCCAGCGCCTCTCGACCGTTGCACGCGGTCAAAACCTCGAAGTACTCGGCCGATAGCCGGGCTTCGAGCAACTTCACGTTGGCGAGGATATCGTCGACGACCAGGACGCGGGCAGTCATGAGGATCAAACTCTTACACAGACGTGCTCAGGCTCAGGCAAGCTTCAGGCTTTTCAAGGCTTCAGGCGAGGTGCGGAACCCGTGTTTCGGTGAACCGACGGACCGTTTCAATGAATAATTTCAGCGAGATAGGCTTCGATATGTAGGCTTCACAGCCACTTTGCCGAATGCGCTGTTCATCGCCCTTCATCGCAAAGGCGGTGACAGCGACCACCGGGATGGCGCACAACGCGTCATCGTCCTTCAGCCATTTGATGACTTCGAGCCCAGACACTTCGGGCAGCTGGATATCCATCAGGATCAGATCAGGATGATCCGACCGCGCGATGTCCAAGGCCTCCATGCCATTCCGCGTCTGTAGAGTGTTATAGCCGTGAGCCACGAGCAGATCGTGAAACAGCTTCATATTCAACTCGTTGTCCTCGACGATCAGGACGCGCTTTTTCGTCCGCACGGCATCGCGGCGTGTCGAAGCATCGCGCGGGTCGTTGGTCGGCGTAACGTCGGCCATTGGCGGGACACGGGAAAGCTGAGGACGATGGCGCCGAGACCCGGCGACGAGGACAGATGCACTGTCGGAGAAAAGCTGTAAGAAACCGCTAAGGCTGGGTGTGACCGTGGGGGTTACGGCGGGGTTGCGGCAAGGCGTCGATTGCACTGCAGCCGTGGTCGCATTAATCACGTCGTCGACCGCGTGACTCCACTGGGGGCAATTGGATATTCGATGATCGACAGTATCTTGCAATGGTTTGGCGTCGCCGGCGACTTCGGACCGATGTTCGGTGGTTGGGGCGCCCAATTGCTGAAGATCATCTGGATCAACATCCTGTTGTCCGGCGACAATGCCGTCGTGATCGCTCTCGCCTGCCGTGGTCTCCCCCCGCAGCAGCGCAAATGGGGCATTATTCTCGGCGCCCTGGTCGCAATCTTGATGCGCATCGGCTTCACCTTCATCGCCGCTGAGCTGATGCAGTACAAATGGCTCATGCTGGGTGGCAGCGTGCTGCTGTTCTATATCGCGGTCAAACTGTTGACCGACGACGGCGGGGACAAGGATATTGCCCAATCCGCGAGCATCTGGGGGGCGGTCCAGACCGTCGCCATTGCCGACCTGATCATGAGCCTCGACAACGTCGTCGCCATCGCGGCGGCGGCCAAAGGCGATTGGACGCTCATTCTGCTCGGCCTCGCCACGTCCATGCCGTTGATCATCTTCGGCGCGACCTTCGTCATGTGGATGCTGCAGAGAGCTCCTGTGCTCATCTGGGCCGGCGCGGCACTTCTCGGCTGGATCGCCGGTGAATTGGCCGTCGCTGACCCCGGCCTGATCGGCGCGATCAAATCGTACACGTCGATTCCATTGGTGCAGGCCGAAGGCGGCGCGGCCGGCGCTCTTGCCGTCACGGACGTGTTGAAATACGCGGTTGCCGGCTGTTGCGCTGTCTTGGTGGTGGTGCTCGGCGCACTGTTACGTCCATCCAAGCCCGCTGTTTCGGCCTGATCCATGCCCCATACGCACGCTCTGGTCATGACGGCGGCGCCCGGCAATCTCGATCCGGGCATCGCAGCGCAAATCTGCGCCACGATTGACGAGGCGCCGGCGCTGCGCTGGTTGACGGACGGCACCGCGGCGGAGGTCGGGTGCACTCTGCCACTGAACACAACGGTTCCGGAGTGGACGAACCGCATCCGCGCCACCGTATCGGCACCCGTCGACATCAATGTCGTGTCACTGCTGGATCGTCGCAAACGCTTGCTGGTCGCCGACATGGATTCAACCATCATTCAGCAGGAGTGCATCGACGAAATGGCCGACCTTTTCGGCCTCAAGGACCGTATCTCGGCAATTACCGAGCGGGCCATGCGTGGCGAAATGGACTTCGAAGCCGCCTTGACCGAGCGCCTGGGCCTGCTCGCCGGACTGTCCGATGCCGGCCTCGATCAGGTCTGGACAGAGCGCATATCCCTGATGCCGGGCGCCAAGATCCTCATCGCCACCATGCGTGCAAACGGCGCCTACACCGCTCTCGTCTCCGGCGGCTTTACGTTTTTTACCGCCAAAGTCGCACGCAGTGTTGGTTTCGATGTCAACCGGGCGAACCAGCTGGAAATCGCGGA
The DNA here is from genome assembly GCA_031411355.1 of Hyphomicrobiaceae bacterium. Taxonomy (GTDB): domain Bacteria; phylum Pseudomonadota; class Alphaproteobacteria; order Rhizobiales; family Hyphomicrobiaceae; genus JABFRJ01. Next base: position 2,356 of record JANOAW010000188.1, read on the forward strand.
CGGTCGCTTGACCGGTCGTGTTGTCGGGCCAATTCTCGGGCGGGCGGCAAAACGATCAGCATTGATCGACTTTGCGGCGCTACGCGGGTTACCAATGAGCGCAACGCTGGCCGTCGGCGACGGCGCCAACGATCTGGATATGGTTCGTGCGGCCGGCCTCGGGGTCGCCTATCGTGCCAAACCCGCAGTCGCGGCGCAGGCCGACGCGGCGATCACGCATGGCGATCTGACAGCGCTGTTGTATCTTCAGGGATATACCAAACGAGACTTTGCGATCACGTGATCGGTTATGTCCCGTTGCCCCGGTCCGATACCACCATCGTAAAAACAGTGCCACGCGCGTTCGGATCCGGAGCCGCAACCGTCAAGCTCCCACCGTGGGCCGACACCAGCTCTTTTGCGATCGCAAGTCCGAGACCGGAACCGCCACGCCGAGTCGATCCTTGAAAAGCCTCGAACAAATGTGCCCGCGCAATATCTGGCAAGCCAGGCCCCGTATCGGCCACCACGATCGTGACCTCTCGCCCCGAACGTGTTGCTGAGATTCTAATATCTGCCGGCGTGCCCGCGGCTTCGATTGCCTGAGCCGCATTGCGGGCCAAGTTAGACAGCACCCGGTACATCTGGTCGCGGTCGGCATCGATGCGCAACTTGGGCGCCATATCGACGGTCCAGGCGATCAGCCCATCGGGTCGCGGCAGACCGAGTCCCTCCCCGACATCGTCGATCAGCGGCCGCAACGGCAGCAGTTCACGGCGCGGCGTCGCCTCTGCCGCGCGGCCGAACTTCAACGTGTCGTTACAAAACGCGATGGCGCGATCCATGGTCGCGATCAGTTTGGGGGCAAACCGTTGCACACGTGGATCTGGAATGCTGGTGACACCATCGGACAGCAATTGCGCCGTCGACAGCATGTTGCGCAGATCGTGATTGATCTTGCTGACCGCGAGGCCGAGCGCAGCCAACCGGCTCTTTTGTGCCAGGATCTGATTGAGTTCGCTCTGCATATGCGCGAGTTCGCGCTCAGCCGTGCCGAGTTCGTCGGTCCGGTCCGACGGCACGATGATGCGGCTGGTGTCCTCGGGCTTGGCCGAAAAGTGCAGCATGTTGCGTGTCAGGCGCGTGAGCGGGTCGATCAGCAATGATCGCAAGGTCAGAAACACCAGCCCGCCCGCCAAAGCTGAAATCAGGATCGACAGCCACAGGATATTCAGCCCGTACTTCACCATCGCCATGCGCAACGGACCCTGTGGCATGACCACGTCGACCACTTGCCCCTCAGTCATGCTCGGCGTGCCGATGACCCGGATCAGGCGCTTGTCCGGCAGGAAAAACACCATCACGGCGTCTTTCACGAGGCGCAGCCGAAACGCGATGTTGTCGAGGATACCCATCCCGTCGGCCGTCATCGGGCGCAAGTCGTATTCAGCGTCGATCGGCTCACCTTCCATGTCCTCGGCGAGGAAGAGCCGTCGCTGATCGTCCCGCTTGACGGTCACCATCTTCACGCGCGCCGTGCGCAACAATTCTTCGCGCAGTTTCTCAGGCACCGTGCCGTCGGGTGTGGCGTCGGCGGCCAAGGCGGCGAGCCGAGCGGCACTCAGCCGTTCATTGAGCCAGGTCGAACGGAAATTGGCGATCGACGGCACGAAGATGACGACTTCCGCGAGCAATACGAACACGACCGTGATGGCGAGCAGTTTACCAGACAGGCCGAACCTGTCGAACGCGCGTGCGATACGCCGACGCACAGC
>JANOAW010000189.1:0-6749 GCA_031411355.1 Hyphomicrobiaceae bacterium
CAACACGTCCGATCTCAGACCGTCACTGTCCCGCCGTCACCTCCTCGTCACCGGGGCCGCAGCCGGTGGCGGTATCGCCATCGGACTTCATTCCGGCATCGTCGACGCTATTGCACAGCGCGTTCTCGGCACGCCTGGCGACGAAATTGCAGCCTGGGTCGTCATCAAACCCAACAATGATTTCGTGGTCCGCATCGCGCGCTCGGAAATGGGCCAAGGTACCCTGACGGGCTTGGCACAGTTGGTCGCCGAAGAACTCGATGCCGATTGGTCCAAAGTGCAGTGGGAATACCCGACGCCCGGCCAGAACCTTGCCCGCAAGCGCATTTGGGGCGACATGTCGACCGGCGGATCGCGCGGCATTCGAGGCTCGCACGATTATGTGCGGCAGGGTGGAGCTGCAGCCAAGCAGATGCTGCTGGCAGCGGCTGCCGAAAGCCTGAAAGTCCCCGTCGACGAGCTGACGGTCGACAAGAGTGTCATCACCCACGCGAAGTCCAACAAATCGGTGACCTACGGCGACGTCGCAGCGGCCGCAGCCAAGTTGCCGGTGCCCGACTTGAAGACGATGAAACTGAAAGATCCCAAGGATTGGAAGATCGCCGGCAAGCCTTTGAAGCGCCTCGACACCAAGGACAAGTTGGTCGGCAAACAGATTTACGGCATCGATTTGAAGATGCCGGGCATGCTCAGCGCGTCGATCAAGGATGCCCCGGTCCATGGCAGCAAGATCGCCAGCGTCGACGACGCCAAGGCGAAAACCATGCCGGGCGTGAAGGGTGTATACCGGGTCGGCGATGGCGCAGTCGCCGTGGTCGCAGACACGTGGTGGCAGGCCAACAAGGCCCTTGGCGAAATCAAGATTACATATGAGGAGACGCCCAACTCCAAGGTCGACACGGCCTCGATCACCGCCTTCCAAAAGACCGGTCTCGACACCACCGAAAACGTCTTCATCGCCAACAAGTCGGGCGACGCCGCCGGTGCGATTGCCGGTGCAGCCAAGAAAATCGAGGCCAGTTTTTCGTCGCCCCTCGCCCATCACGTCACCATGGAGCCGATGAACTGTACGGCCCTATGGAGCGCGGACAAATGCGAAGTCTGGGTGCCCACGCAGAACGGTGACGCGTCACTCGGCGCCTGCGCCCAGGCAGCGGGTCTGCCGGCGGACAAATGTGAAGTCTACAAATTGCATCTCGGTGGCGGCTTCGGTCGGCGCGGCGTGCAGGATTACGTGACGAAGGCGGTTCTGCTGGCCAAACAGATTCCTGGCGTACCTGTGAAGCTGCTTTACTCGCGTGAAGAAGACATGCGCCGCGGCTATTTCCGGCCGGTTGGTCAGGCAAAACTGCAAGCCGGTTTGGACGACAAGGGCAATCTTGTCGGCTTGACGATGCGGATTGCAGCGCAGTCGATTCCGGCCGCCTTGCTGCCGCAGGTGTTGGCACAGAACAACGGCAACGACTTCATCATGTACCAGGGCCTCAACCCGGCCGATGGACCGCGTGCCGCCGAAGGTGCCCTCGGCTATACGATTCCGAACCTGAACATCGATTGCGTCATGCGCAACACGCACCTCACGCCGGGGTTCTGGCGCGGCGTCAACAACAACCAGAATACGTTCTGGCTCGAATGTTTCATGGACGAAGTGGCGAAGGCCGCGGGCAAGGACCCGCTGGTGTTTCGTCGAGAACTGATGAGCAAAGATCCGAAAACCAAAAAGCATCTGGACGTGTTGGAGGCGGTCGCTGCCAAGATAGGCTGGGAGACGAGCAAGCCAGCGGCAGGCGTGTTCCGCGGCATCGCCCAGCAGATGGGATATGGCAGCTACGTTGCGGCCGCAGCCGAGGTGTCGGTCAACGAGCGCGGCAAGGTCAAGATTCACCGCCTCGTCATGGGAACCGATTCGGGCCACGTCGTGAACCCAGATCAAGTCGAGGCCCAGGTGGTCGGATCGGTCGCCTACGGCTTGTCGTCGACATTGCTCGAAGAGATCACGATCAAGAATGGCGCGGTTGTCGAAGAAAATCTCGACAGCTACGAGATCCTGCGCATGGTCGACTTTCCGCTGGTCGAGACGGTCACGGTGCCATCAGGCGGCTTCTGGGGCGGCGTTGGCGAACCCACCATCATGGTTGCAGGGCCAGCTGTCCTCAACGCCATATTTGCCGCAACTGGCAAACCTGTGCACTCTCTGCCTTTGAAGAACGTCAAACTGCGCGCCTAACCGCCGGCCTCTCTCCCCGTCACAACCGGCGGGGAGAGTGATGAAGGGATCACCGTGTTTCGCCGTGCTCTCATCTGTGTCGCAGCGTTGGCCACCACCGCCCTCGCGCATGCCCAGTCGACCATGAGCTATCGTGTTGTCGGCGATGCAATTCCCCAGCCTTTGATGGATTTCAAAAGCGGCGGCAGTGTTTTTACCGGCGATGCCGGCCGCGGACGGGTCATCGTCACCGACCGTGCGATGGGCAATTGCCTCATTTGCCATCAGGTGCCGGAGCCCAACGAGCGCTTCATGGGCGATCTGGCGCCCGACTTGAAAGGCGTTGGCGCGCGCCTGACACCCGGCCAGATCCGCTTGCGCGTCGTCGATCAGTCGCTGATCAATCCGAACACCATCATGCCGCCCTACCACCGCACCGATCGCCTGACCCGCGTACCTTACAGATTCCGCGGTTGGCCGCTGTTGACGGCCTTGCAGGTCGAAGATGTGGTGGCCTACCTGTCGACGCTGAAAGACTGATCTCCGGCGTCCGTCACGTCGCGTCCATGACGTCACGCAGTCCATCGCCGAGCAGATTGAACCCGAGCGCGACGACGCAGATCGCCAGGCCGGGAAACAACGCCACCCAGTAATGGTCGAAGATGTGCTCCCGCCCGGCCGATATCATGGCGCCCCATTCCGGCAACGGCGGCTGAGCGCCAAGTCCAAGGAAACCGAGGCCAGCCGCGATCAATATGATGCCGGCCATGTCGAGCGTGGTCCGCACGATCAGCGACGGCAGGCACATGGGCACGATGTGGCGCAGGACGATGCGCAGCGGCGATGCGCCTTGCAGACGCGTCGCGGCAATGTAGTCGGCGTTGCGGATCACGAGCGTTTCGGCCCGCGCGACACGAGCGTAAGGCGGCCACGCGGTGAAAGCGATGGCGATCACCGCATTGACCAGACCGGGGCCGAGAGCCGCGACGAACGCCAACGCGAGGATGAGGCGGGGGAACGCTAGAAAAATATCGGTGATGCGCATCAAGGTTCGATCGACCGAGCCACCAAGATAGCCCGACGCGGCCCCGATCAGAAGACCGATTGGCCCGACGGTCGCAACCACCAGCAGCACGATGACGAGGGTCACGCGCGCGCCATAGACGATGCGACTGAAGATATCGCGACCCAACTGATCGGTGCCGAACCAATGGGCATAGGACGGTGGTTTCAAGCGGTTCGACAGGGTCTGTGCGAGTGGATCGTGGGTCGCGATGATCGAGGCGAAAGCCGCAACGATCAGCAGCACGACGATGATCACGAGCCCCGTGACGGCAAGCGGGTTGCGTTTCAGCGCCAGCCATTGGCGCCACATCTGCCCGAGCTGGGCTTGCCGACGGGTCGCGGGAACATCCGACAGCAGATATTCGGTCCAGGTCATCAGCGTGTCCTCGGATCGAAGATGCGGGCAAGAATGTCGGACAGCAGATTGACGCCGATGAAGATCGCCCCGACTACAAGCGTACCGCCGAGCACGGCGTTCATGTCGGTATTGAACAAAGCGTTGGTGATATAGCGTCCAAGACCGGGCCAGGCGAAGATCGTCTCGGTCAGCACCGAGCCCTCGAGCAGATTGGCATACGACAGTGCGATCACGGTGATCAAAGGTCCGAACGCATTGCGCAGCGCATGACGCCAGATCACGCGTGCCTCCGACATGCCTTTGACGCGTGCAGCAACGATGTATTGTTGTTGCAGTTCCGTGATCATGAAGGATCGCGTCATGCGGCTGATGTAGGCCATGGAAAACAGGCCAAGCACCGACGCCGGCAGCACCAGATGTGACAGCGCATTGCGAAACGCGTCCCATTCACCTTGCATGGCAGCGTCGATCAGGATCACGCCCGTGACCGGCGTGACGAAGTCCTGGAATGCGATCGAAATGCGACCGGGCCCGCTGACCCAACCGAGCTTGGCGTAGAACAGCAGCAGTCCCATCAGGCCGAGCCAGAAGATCGGGATCGAGTAGCCGAACAGGCCGATGAAGCGGGCGCATTGATCGAGCAGGCGCCCCTGGTTGACCGCAGCAAAAACGCCGAGCGGCACCCCGAGAAGAACGCCGATCAGTGTGCCGAGCGTCGCCAACTCGAGCGTTGCTGGGAAGACCCGCCGGATGTCTTCAGCGACCGGCTTGGCAGTCAGGATGGACTTGCCGAAATCGCCCTGCGCCACCTTCGATACGTAGATGCCGAACTGATGCCAGAGCGGTTTGTCGAGACCGAGCTCGGCTTTGGCACGCGCATAGACGTCTGGCCTGGCATTGTCGCCGACGACGGCGAGCACCGGATCGATAGGAATGACGCGCGCAATGAAGAATGTCACGACCAACAGACCGAGCATCGTCACGATGATCGTCGACAGCTCACGGCCGAACAGGCGCCCGTAACGGATCAAGGCCGATGGGCGGGACGGAACGACTGCCGCGGCTGTGGCCGCGCCGGATGCTGACATTGGTCGTAACCCTCACCTCGACGGACCGCTCGAGCATGAAACTAGCACGGCGAAGAGACGCGCGCGACGTCCGCAAGCGCGATACCGTCAGATGATCCCACTCGATTTCATGCCCCCGGCGCAAGCCACGGATTGAGCAACACAACGCCCATGGGCTCGAAATCGGCAGTGTTGCACGTGACCACGGTCAACCCATGCACCAGCGCGGTCGCAGCAATCAGCGCGTCGCGTTCTGGGCGCGGATCGGGCACATGCAGCTGAGCGCAAGCGCGCGCGACGGTCGCGTCAATGATCAAGATGCGCGCGGCCAGCTGCATCAAGATTTCACGCTCCAACCAGCGCCGCAGAATAGCTCCCTGCGTTGCGTCGCGACGCTCCATGAGCAGTGTTCCGCGCTCCAGTTCCAAAACGGTCACGACCGAAATTGCATGAAGTTCCGCTGATACGGTCGACGCCCAAGCGCGCACGCTGGGGTTCGCGCGCGCAGGCCGACGAAGTTCAGAGACGACATTTGTATCCAATAGGAACATCAGTCGAAGTCCGCGGGACGCGAAATATCGTCGCCCATGCGCGGCGGATTAAAATCGAAGTCGCCCTCTTCCTTTTGCGCCAGGGCCTCAAGCAGGCTTGGCCCTTTGCCCAATAGTTTGCGATAATCCTCGAAGCTCAAGAGGACATGCGCCGGCTTGCCGCGATCTGTGATGATCACAGGCCCCTTTTCCGCCGCCTTCTTGGCGCCGCCGGCGTCTTGATTGAACTCCCGGCTCGACATGGTGGTGGTGGTCAAAGGCATTCTCCTTGCGGCAACGCCTAGCATGAAACACACCGCGATTCAAGTAATTGTAGCAATGTTACTACATTCATTCCCACTCGATGGTGCCGGGTGGCTTCGACGTGATGTCGTAGACCACGCGATTGATGCCCTTGACTTCATTGATGATGCGCGTCGCAGCAAGCCCCAGCACCTCGTGAGGGAAGGGGAAATAATCAGCCGTCATGCCGTCCGTCGATGTTACGGCGCGCAACGCACACACATGATCATACGTGCGCCCGTCGCCCATGACGCCGACGGTTTTGACCGGCAGCAGAACAGCGAAGGCCTGCCAGATCGTGTCGTAAAGACCAGCCTTGCGGATCACGTCGAGAAACACCGCATCGGCTTTGCGCAGGATATCCAGTTTCTCGGGCGTGATGTCGCCCGGAATACGAATGGCCAAGCCTGGTCCAGGAAACGGGTGCCGGCCGACGAAAGCCTCAGGCAGACCAAGCTCGCGACCGAGCGCGCGCACTTCGTCCTTGAACAAATCACGCAACGGCTCGAGCAGCTTGAAATTCAGTTTTTCAGGCAGCCCACCGACATTGTGATGCGATTTTATGGTGACGGAAGGACCGCCCGACACCGACACGCTTTCGATGACGTCAGGATAAAGGGTTCCCTGTGCCAGCCATTTCGCGCCCCCGACCTTTTTGGCTTCGGCTTCGAACACGTCGATGAACAGCTTGCCGATGGTCTTTCGCTTGACTTCCGGGTCCGACACGCCACGCAGTGCGCCGACGAACTGCTCGCGCGCATCAACATGAATCAACGGAATATTGTAGTGGTTGCGGAACACGCGCACCACCTCTTCCGCCTCGTTGAGACGCATCAGACCGTGATCGACGAAAATGCACGTGAGCTGGCTGCCGATAGCCTCGTGAATGAGCACGGCGGCAACCGCCGAGTCGACACCGCCCGACAATCCGCAGATGACTTTGTCCTGGCCGACGGCGCCGCGGATTTTCGCCAGTTCGCTCGACCTGAAGTGCTTCATCGTCCAATCGCCCTTCAAGCCGGCGATTCGCTTGACGAAATTGTTCAAGATCTTCGCCCCGTTGGGCGTGTGGACGACTTCCGGATGAAATTGCACGGCATACATTTTGCGCTGCTCGTCGGCGATCACGGCGTGCGGGGCGCCATGTGAGACGGCCATCACCTTGAAGCCCGGCGGCAACTGCGTGACACGGTCACCGTGGCTCATCCAGACCGTGTCTT
>JANOAW010000190.1:0-6193 GCA_031411355.1 Hyphomicrobiaceae bacterium
CCCGGAACTCTTGCATCATACCCATGCGACACTCTCCCTGTGTGTGTGTGTAGTCGGCCACGGATTGGGCCACCACGTTCGTCCAGACCGGCTTTCTGCAGGCCGGACGACCCCGCGCTCACTTGGCACATCGTGCGAGGGCTGAGAACCGTTTGGAGGGGCCAGATATGCTATGTGCCGTGGATAACACTGATACGAAAACAACAGGCGCCAGCGTCATGAAAAACCCTTTCCGCGGTGTGTTCCCGTATCTCGTGTCGCCGGTCGACGCCTGCGGGGGCGTACGCTCGGACGTGCTCTCGCGCTTGTGCCATGATCTGATCGCGGCCGGCGTCCACGGCTTGACCCCGTTGGGCTCCACGGGTGAATTCGCCTATCTCACCGACGCGCAAAAGCGCCGCATCGTCGACGATACCATCGCGGCTGCAGCCAAACGGGTGCCCGTCGTCGCTGGCGTCGCCGCAACCACGACCTCGGCCGCCGTCGCGCAGGCGCGGGCCCACCAGTCGGCCGGCGCCGATGGCATCCTCGCGATCCTGGAAGCCTATTTTCCCGTCGACGATGCGGGCGTCGTCACCTATTTCAAGGCCATCGCCCGCGCCGTCGACCTGCCGGTCGTGTTGTACACCAATCCGAACTTTCAGCGCTCGGATCTCTCTCTGGCTGCGATCTCCGAGTTGTCACACATCGACAACATCGTCGCCATCAAGGATGCGTCAAACAACACGGGGCGGCTGCTTTCAATCCTGAACGCGACCGCGGGACGGATCGACGTGTTCGCGGCGTCGGCCCACATTCCGACGGCGGTCATGTTGATCGGCGGCAAAGGCTGGATGGCTGGTCCGGCGTGCGTCGCGCCGCATGCGTCCGTGCGCTTGTATGAGCTGTGCCGTGCTGCGCAGTGGGCTGAGGCGATGGCTTTGCAGACGCGGCTCTGGGCGCTCAACCAAGCCTTTGCAAAATACAATCTTGCGGCCTGCATCAAGGGAGCACTGACGATGCAGGGCTACGATGTCGGCGGTCCCATTGCGCCGCAAGCGCCCTTGACGGAGGCAGGCAAGGCCGACGTGTGGGCAGCCTTGGAAGGCCTGAACGTGATGCGCTAAAGTCGCCATTCACCCGATGTGCAGGGCGTGAAGAGCCAGCATGACAGCTGCGATCTGCAAGCCGTGAACGAGGCCGCCAGCAAGTGCGAGCCGGCGGAGGTCCGTCACCGCGACCAGCTCCGTGCGCATGGATTCACCGACTTCGCGCTGCGGGGCCTGCACGAGGGCGGCATCGCGTGCGGCAAAGATGTGCACCGTGTTGGTGTGATTGGCCGGGTTGGGTGAAAAGCAACCCGCGGGCATAAGCGCGCCGCACGCGTAGCCGGTTTCCTCGAGCAATTCGCGCCGTGCTGCGATCTCCGGCGACCCGTCGCCCGGATCAATGACGCCGCCGGGCGCCTCGAGCGAGTCGCGTCCAAGGCCGTGGCGATATTGGCGCACCATGACGACGCGCTCCGCCGCATCGAGGGCCAGCACGTGCACCCAGTCGGCCGGTCGCAGAAGATAATAAGGTGCGACAATGGCGCCGGACGCGGTCACGCAGGTCTCGGCGCGGACATCGATCCAGCGATCGCGCAGGATCGAGCGAGATTCGGTGACCCGCCACGGGCGAATGTCGTCGATCGCATCGTTTGCCATCTGTTCCATCGCTCCGACACACACACTCGATTTTCGCCACAGGTGCGCTATATCTCATGCAGCGTCGTGTGCACCTGACGTTCGAGAGCTCCCCATGACCCGCCCGCGCCCTGCCGTACTGACCATCACCGATCGCGCCGCCGATCGCGTCAAGGCCATTCTTGCGTCCAAGAGCGCAGATGTGGTCGGGTTGCGCGTCGGCATCAAAAAAGGTGGATGTGCTGGAATGGAATACACGATGGATTGGGCGACCAGCATCGGCAAGTTCGACGATGTCGTGGAAAAGAACGGCGCCAAGGTCATCATCGACCCGAAAGCGGTGATGTACCTGCTCGGCACGGAGATGGACTACAAGACCGAAAAGCTGTCGTCGCAATTTGTGTTCAACAATCCCAACCAGCAAAGCGCGTGCGGCTGTGGGGAGAGCGTCAATCTGGTGCCGGTCGCCAAGGGCGACTTGGCGAGCGTGTGACCCGTGATCAAAGGCGCGAAGATCGAGGACCCGCGCCGACGCGCAGGTCCTCGTTGTTGTTTAAGGCCTAGGCCAGTGATTATTTGACGCTGACTTTGTCTTTGATGGCGTCGAAGGCGTTCGGCGGCACGATTTTGCGATCCAACAAATCCTGCACGCTCTTGTACGGACGACCACCGACGATCGCCTTGGCGCGGGCATCACCGATCTGTGGCAAGGTGTCGAGTTCGGCCGCGGTGGCTTTGTTCAAATTGATCAGCGGCGCTTTGGCTGCGGCGGGTGGCGTGGTCGACGCGGTCGTGCCCATGAATTTGGTGACGGCTTCAGCGGCTTTGCTGGCGGCCGACGGTTGGGCTGGCTGTTGTTGAGCTGTTGCGGCTGTCGTGAGGAGAGCCAGGGCTGCGGCTGCGATAGCAAAGGTTTTCATCGGTCGTGTCCTGTGGTGCGATCGAGATCGTGATGCAACGCAACGCAACGTGTGGGACGACAGAGCCTGATTCGATAACGGTCGACGTTCGCAATTCGGAACAGATCTATTCGTGAAAAAGTGGTTGATCGGGCGTCAGTCCGACGGAACGGGCGTCAGGCCAAAGGCAGCGCGCATCAGATCTTGTGTATAACTGTCGCGCGGTGCGTCGACGATCTGATCGACGTCGCCGTGTTCGACCACGCGGCCGTCGCGCAGAACGAGGATTCGATCAGACATCGCCCGCACGACCGCGAGGTCGTGGGATATGAAAATATATGCCAAACCATTTTCACTCTGCAGACGTCGCAACAAGTCGACGATGTCCGCCTGCACGGATCGATCGAGTGCCGATGTCGGTTCGTCGAGCACGACGAGTTTAGGCTTCAGCACCATGGCGCGCGCGATGGCGATGCGTTGGCGTTGGCCGCCGGAAAACTCGTGAGGGTAGCGATGGCGACCGGCCGGATCGAGTTGCACATCTTCGAATGCGCGCGCGGCCAGCACATCCCGTTCGGCGCGCAACAGTGTCCGATCGTGTACGAGCAGCCCCTCCGTGACGATCTCGCCGGCGGTCATGCGCGGCGACAACGAGCCGAACGGATCTTGAAACACCATCTGCATATGGCGTCGCAACGGGCGCATCGCGGCCACATCGAGCGGCGCCAACGCCCTGTCTTCAAATCGCACCATGCCCGATGCTGGCACGAGTTTGAGCACGGCACGGCCGAGGGTCGACTTGCCAGACCCACTCTCACCGACCACGCCGACGGTTTCGCCGCGTCGAACCGACACCGAGACACCATCGACGGCTCTGATGTCGGGCGGCTTTTTCCTGAACAGTGTCTTGGGCGTCGGGAACGTGACGTGGATGTCGCGCGCCTCGAGCACGACGGGGGCATCGGCCGGAGGTGCCACCTTACGACCGCGTGGTTCGGCGTCGACGAGCATGCGTGTGTAGGGATGGCGCGGTGCGGCGAATACCTCAGCGGTTGTGCCATGCTCGACCACCTCGCCATGGCGCATGACGTACACGCGATCTGCGATGCGGCGCACCACGTTGAGGTCGTGGCTGATGAAGACGATGGCCATGCCGAGCCGCTGTTTCAGCTCAGTGAGCAGATCGAGAATGTGTGCCTGCACCGTGACGTCGAGTGCGGTGGTCGGTTCGTCCGCAATCAGAACATCCGGTGTGTCGGCGAGGGCCATCGCGATCATTATCCGTTGGCGCTGACCACCAGACAATTCGTGCGGATAGGCATCGATGCGATGTTCAGGATCGCGGATCTTGACGAGGTGCAGCAGGTCGATCGCACGGGCACGCGCCGCGCTCCCCGTCAGGCCCGCGTGACGGCGAAGCGGCGCTGCCATCTGAGCACCAATGCGGTATAATGGATCGAGCGACGTCATCGGCTCCTGAAAAATCATGGTCAGTTTGGAGCCGCGCCAGCGATCCAGATCGCGCGCCGACATGCCGATCAATTCGTGCTCGCCATAGCGGGCCGAACCGGTGGCGACGCCGTTAGCAGCAAGCAGCCCCATCAGCGCCATGACGGCCTGGCTCTTGCCCGAGCCACTTTCGCCGACGATGGCGACGGTCTCGCCTTTCGCGATGTCGAGATCGATACCTCGCACGGCGTCGAGATTGCCTGAGTTCGTGCGAAACGCGACCTTCAAATTGCGGATCGTCACGATCGGCGCACTCATGTGGCCACACGCGCAAAGAGCGCCTGCGTGTCGCCCCACGTGCGGCGGTCGAGCACGGTCAGTCCGGGGGGGAGCGTGATGTCCGCCTCGCGGCGTTCTTCGAGCACGATGGTCGCGCCGGGTGCGAGCCAACCGCCCGTCATCGCCGACGCAAGAGCCCGCTCGCCCAGCCCCTTGCCATAGGGCGGATCAAGGAAAACCACGTCGAATGGGCCATATTTGCCGGCGTCTCCGAGCGACGTCGCGTCGCGGCGGAAAATCTTGGTGACGCCCGTCAGTCCAAAGGCTTCGACGTTGTCGCGGATCAGACCGCGAGCGGTTGCGCCGTCGTCGACGAACAGGCAGTGCGCCGCCCCGCGCGAGAGCGCCTCGATGCCGAGTGCGCCTGTGCCGGCAAAGAGATCGAGTATGGCCGCGCCTTCGAGATCGACCGCCGCGGCGCCGTGCGCCAGAATATTGAACATGGCCTCGCGCACCCGATCCGACGTCGGACGGATATCGTCGTCGACCGGGGTCGCGAGAGGACGGCCACGCAGCGTGCCACCGACGATACGCATGCTGGCCTCACCGCCGTCTGGTGCCGCTCATGGCGTAGTTGAGCATCTTGGCTGCCAATTGGGCGGCTGTGAAATCGTAGGCGTGGAAGCCGTCGATCGGGGCGAATTCGACCAAGTCCATACCGACGATCCCGCCTGCCGCGTCGCAGGCATGGCGCAATATCTCAAGGGCGCGCGGATACGACATGCCGCCAGGAACCGGCGTGCCGGTCGCCGGCATCACGTGGGCATCGAGGGCGTCGATGTCGAATGTGATGTAGACGGGCTTGCCTTGCAGCGGCGCCATCATGGCCTGCAGATCCCAGCGCGGTTCATCGCACGCGAGGTGGACGTGGATGCGCGCTTGCTGAGCTTCGTAGAAGCGAGCCTCTTCCGCACAGAAGCCGCGAATACCGACGGATACGAGCGAGACGTTGGCGTGATCGAGGACACGACGCATGGCGGCGGCATGCGAAAAGTGTTCGCCGAGATAGCCATCGCGCAGATCCCAGTGTGCGTCGAGCTGCAGGACCACGAGGTCCTGGTGGCGGCGGGCCAGTGGGCGAATGGCGCCGGCCGTGAGGGAATGTTCGCCGCCGATGACGAACGGCATCTTGCCCGCTGCGACCACACTCTCGACCAGCGCTTCGATCTGTGACAGCGCCGCAGACTGTCCCTTCTCGATCGTCGGCTCGGGTATCGCTGCGACGCCGTAGTCGCGATACGGCTCGCGCCAGAGTTCTTCATCGAAGAGCTCGAGTTGATGGCTGGCGGCCAAGATCGATGCCGGGCCGCGCCGCGTCCCGCCGCCATAACTGACCGACGCTTCGAGGCCGAACGGGATCACCACGGCGCGAGCTTCGTGTGGACGCGCCGCATCCTCGCGCGCGGGATCGAGAAAGCTGTCATCGGCCGACAGATAGCGCAGTGCCGCGCGTCCAGTGATGGCATCGGCAGTCGGTCCAGGCTGCGTCTTCGGCATCGCATTTTGTCCAGTGTTGCATCGGTCGAACGTGCGACCGCTGTAGGTCTCACGAGACCTTGATGACGACTTTGCCAGTGCTGGCGCGCGTATCGAGTTCGCGGATGGCGGCAGCTGTCTCGGTACCGAAACTGCGGCCCTTATGTCGCGAATCAGCCGGTACCCCACCCGCGGCACTGTAACGATCCACTCCTGCCCATCGTCACGCGCGCCCAGCGCCTTGCGCAGTGCCGCGATCTGTACAGTGAGGTTGCCCTCCTCGACGATCGTGCCAGGCCAGGCGGCCTCGATCAGATCTGCCTTTGAAACCGGGCCGTCAGCCGCCGCCAAGGCGTCCAGCAGTGC
>JANOAW010000191.1:0-3120 GCA_031411355.1 Hyphomicrobiaceae bacterium
GCGAACGTCTACGGGCGCAACAGGAGCGGACTCAGGCGCACGTTCAACTGAGCGTTCGACTCGTACCGGCTCAGGCGCACGTTCGACAACTGGCTCGTGTACCGGGGCTGCGACGACCGGACGGTCGACCCACTCGGGGGCCGGCTGTTCAGCCTGTGGAACCGGTTGACGGCGTTCGGGCACATGGCGTTCGTGCGGGGGTTGGCGATCCGCCCCCCCGACGGGCGCCGCCCGGTCTGGACGATCCTGCCGCTCGCCGCGGTCGAAACCCTGCTGACGAAAGCTGCGTTCCGGCCCAGCCCCACGATCAGGGCGGTCGTTGCGATCGGTGCGTTCAGGCCGCGGCTCGGTTTCCGGTCGTTGTTCAGGGCGCGGTTCAAACGGTCGATTTTGGCCGCCGCCATCGCTGAAGCGATCACGCCCCTGGAAACGATCGCCCTGGTTGCCCTGGCTTCTATCACCTTGAGTCCGGTCGCCTGCATTCCGGTCGCCCTGGGGACGATTGTTGCGGTCGAAACGGTCGCGGCGGAACTGGCGATTGTCGCCCTGCTGTCCATCGAAATTGCGGTCGCGATTGTCGCGATTTTGCTGACGATCACCGTCGAAGCGGTTGAACGGACGCTCGCCGCGATCGCCTCGGTCGTTGAACGGACGATCAGGGCGATCCCCGCGGTCGAAGCGGTCCTGGCGATCGGGACGCGTATCGGTCTGTCGTTCACCCGTCGGCTCGTTGGCGACATTGGGTTGCGGTCCGTGGCCGTCGTCGCTGGCCGTCGTATCGGGTTGACCGTCGTCGATGTCGTCACCTGGATCGTTTGGATCAAAACCGGGCTGGCGGAAGCGTTGCGGCTGCTGGGTCGGCCCGCCCGCCTCTTGTTGCTCACGATACGCCATGATGATGCGATTATAATGTTCGGCGTGTTGCAGATAGTTTTCAGCCAACACGGGGTCGCCTGCAGATGTCGCGTCTCTGGCGAGCGACATGTATTTTTCCGCTATATGCATCGGCGTGCCCCGTACTTTCACGTCGGGACCGTTGGATTCGTAACTCCGCGTCAACGGGTTCTGCCCTTTGCGTTGCCCACCATTATTGTGGCCGCCTCCACCGCCGCCGCCGCCATTCTGATGGCGACCACGATTGTTGCGACGATTGTGCTGCTGACCTGGCCTCACGGGTGACGATGCTCCTCAACTGCGTTCAGCATATGGAAAGACGGGACCGGTGCATGACGCGGTCGGCTGGTCCGTAAGCCGACCGGAAAAATCGAAATCAGGATGATCCGCATCGTGACGAGCGGTCCCGTGCACGAACCAGCTCTGAAAGCGACAGTTGTAAGGGTTCGAGATCTCTCGGTTCAGAAGTGCGGTTCACGCGCTCGGGTCTGATCGAACGGCCAATCCTGTGTACGTCGATCGAAATGCACCACTTGCTCTGCGAAGCGCGGCTCAAGCCGCTTCAATTCGCAGGCACTATTTAGGGTTTGGTGGCGGCGGACAACCTGCCCAAGCAAAACATATCGCACACGCGACATCGTCATGCCATTTATCACGCCATCATGCTTTGCACGATAGCTCAACAGACGACCATCTGCCAAGTATAATTATTCAGGCCGCGCCGACAGCCTCATTGGACGTGGACTTGCGGCCACACATCGGGGCACGCCTGCAAGGTCATCGAACACCCGCAAATCGATGTCGCGCGGTGAAAAAGCGGCCTGCAACATGTCTGCGACAAGCGATGCCTGCCCGACGCCAACCTCGAAAAGTATCCATCCGTCCGACAGGTGATCGGCCGCCCCCGCGCACAGCCGGCGATAGACGTCCAGACCGTCCAATCCCCCATCCAGCGCCAGATGCGGGTCATACTGCCGGACGTCGGGCTCGAGATCGGCGATGTCCGCTCGCGGAATGTAGGGTGGATTTGACACGATGAGATCGAACGTCTCACCACGAACGGGCGTATAATCCGCGCCGAGCCTCCATTGTATCCGCTGCAAATCGGCGCGCTCGCGCTCGGGCGCGTCGCTTCGAGATGACAAACGCACGCGGTTTTCCTCGGCAACAGCAAGCGCATCGGGAGAGATATCGGTCCCGTATCCCAACACACCTGGCAGCTCACAGACGAGCGAGAGCAACAGGCATCCCGTCCCGGTGCCGATATCCAGAACGCGGACGTCACCGTTGGCGCGGCCCGCGTCCTGCATCAGTGTGCGCGCCGCCTCGATCAAAACCTCGCTGTCGGGGCGTGGATCGAGTGTGGCTGGCGTGACTTTGAAGGGGCGACCGTAGAACCAACGTTCACCGATGATGCGCGACACCGGCTCGTGGGCGAGCCGTCGGGCGACAGTATCGGCCAATCGGGCACCGGTTTCGACCGGCAGCACGAGGTCGCGCTCCGTCAGCAACCGCAATCGATCGACGCCGAGCACGTGGGCGAGCAACAGGCGCGCATCCAGGTCGGGTGTGTCAAGCCCGGCCGCGGTGAACGTGGCAATCAACCGTTGCAGTGCCCGGCCACGGGTCTCGGCCTCAGTGGTCACCGCTCACGACCTTGTTCCATATCGGCCATGAGAGCTGCTTGATGGTCCGTGATCAAGGCCTCGACCAGTTCGTCGAGATCCCCGTCGAGCACGGCTTCGAGTTTATGCAAGGTGAGGTTGATCCGATGATCGCTGACGCGGCCCTGCGCAAAATTGTACGTGCGGATGCGTTGCGAGCGGTCGCCCGAGCCAACCTGCCCTTTCCGTGCCGCGGCACGCTCGTCAGACAAGCGGGTCCGTTCGAGATCATAAAGACGCGCGCGCAAAATGCTCATGGCCGTGCGACGGTTCTGGTGCTGCGATTTGTCGGCCGACACGACGATGAGGCCAGTCGGCAGATGCGTGATGCGGACGGCTGAATCGGTCTTGTTGACGTGTTGGCCGCCGGCGCCGCCAGCGCGCATGGTATCGATGCGGATGTCGTCGTCCCGCACGACCACGTCGACGTCCTCGGCCTCGGGCAACACCGCAACGGTGGCCGCTGAAGTATGAATGCGGCCACTCGTTTCGGTTGCAGGCACACGTTGGACACGATGCACGCCCGATTCGAATTTCAGCCGTGCGAACACACCCTTGCCGG
>JANOAW010000192.1:0-4692 GCA_031411355.1 Hyphomicrobiaceae bacterium
GGCCGACGATGGACGCGCCGACGACACGGTCGGTCGCCTCGTCGAAGAGTAACTTGGTGATGCCGTCATCGCGCCCGAGCGCCAACGATCTGCCCGACGCGGCCCATGGGAAAACGCCCTTGCCGACTTTGACACCCTTGGCTTTGGCTTCGGTTTCGGTGAGGCCGACCCAGGCAACCTCTGGGTCCGTGTAGGCCACCGAGGGAATGACGCGCGCATCGAACGCGCTGGCGAGGCCGGCTGCAACTTCGGCCGCGACCTTACCTTCGTGAACGGCTTTGTGGGCGAGCATGGGCTGCCCGACGACGTCGCCGATGGCGAAGATGTGCGGCACGTTCGTGCGCATGGTTTTGTCGACGGCAATGAAACCGCGCTCATCGACAGCGACGCCAGCGGCCGCGGCATTGACGCGGTTGCCGTTGGGGCGACGACCGACAGCGACAAGAACCTTGTCGAACGTGTCTTTGGCCGGAGCACCGGCGCCATCGAAGGACACCTCCAAGCCGCTTTTCGTGGCCTCGATCTTGGTCACTCGGGTGTTCAGATATATGGCCTCGTAGCGCTTGGCGACGCGCTTCATCAACGGGGCGACAATATCTTTGTCGGCGCCGGGTATGAGCTGGTCCATGAGTTCGACGACCGTCACTTTCGATCCCAACGCGTGATAGACGGTCGCCATTTCGAGGCCGATAATTCCGCCGCCGAGAACCAGCAGGCGCTTTGGAACATCGGCCAAATCCAAAGCCCCGGTCGAATCCATTACTCTGCTGTCGGCATGGGGAATGAACGGCAACGTGACCGGCTCGGAGCCGGCTGCAATGATGGCATTATCGAAGGAAATCGATTTTTTCCCGGCATCGCTGTCGACAGTAATCTGGTTTGGCGAAACGAAGCTTGCGACACCGTGTACGACGGTGACCTTTCTGGCCTTGGCGAGGCCAGAAAGGCCGCCAACGAGTTTGCCGACGACGCCGTCTTTCCAACCGCGCAACGCATCGAGATCGATCTGCGGCGCACCGAACGAAACGCCGTGGTGCGCACTTTCGGCGGCTTCGTCGATGACCTTGGCTGCATGCAGGAGCGCCTTGGAGGGGATACATCCAACGTTCAGACACACGCCGCCGAGTTTGGGCGAGCGCTCGACGAGGACGACCTTCTTGCCAAGATCGGCGGCACGGAACGCAGCTGTATAGCCACCGGGTCCGGCGCCGATCACAAGTACGTCGGCGTGGATGTCGGACGTGGTCGCCGCGGCTGTTGCGGCAGGTGCTTGGCGTACGTTGCAGTTCGGGGCCGCGACCGCGGCGTCAACTTCGACGACGAGCAACGAACTGCCCTTTGACACGCGATCTCCGACTGCGACCGAAAGTGTGCGCACCACGCCTGCGGCGGAGGCTGGGACTTCCAGCGTCGCTTTGTCGGATTCGAGCGCGACGATGGGGTCGTCGAGCCGCACGACGTCGCCGACCTTCACGAATATTTCTATGATCGGCACATTCGCGAACTCGCCGATGTCGGGAACTTTGATGTCGATGGTGGACATGAGGGCTCTTGGAGCGAATGGCGGCTAGCGGGATTGCAGAATGAACGGCGGCGCGCGGAAACTCTTTCGCAACGCCGTTTGCGATCAGCGCTTGGTCACAGAACCAATTGGCGGACATCTTCAAGAATACCGGCGAGGTGGCGGGTGAAGCGGGCGGCTAACGCCCCATCGACGACGCGATGGTCATAACTGAGGCAGAGCGGCAGGTATAAGCGCGGTTCGAACGATTTGCCGTTCCAATGCGGTTTCATGGTCGAGCGCACGACGCCGAGGATGGCCACTTCCGGCGCGTTGACGATCGGCGTGAAATGCGTCCCGCCGGTGCCGCCGAGTGATGAGATCGAGAACGATCCGCCTGAAATGTCGGCGGGCGTGAATTTGCCGTCGCGCATCTTCTTCGACAGGGTGCCGAGTTCCTGCGAGAGTTCGAGAATGCCCTTTCGGTCGGCGTCTTTGATCACGGGCACGACGAGGCCATCCGGTGTGTCGACGGCAACGCCGATGTTGTAATATTTCTTATAGATGAGATTTTCTTTGTCCGGCGCGAGCGACGCATTCAGCATCGGATATTCTTTCAGCGCGCCGATCGCTGCCTTGATCAGGAACGACAGCATCGTCACGCGATAGCCTTTGTCCTTGCCCTTGGTATCCAGTTTCTTGCGGAAATCCTCGAGTTCGGTGATGTCGGCGTCGTCTGAATGTGTGACATGGGGAATGTTGAGCCAGGCTCGATGCAGGTGGGGGCCAGAAACTCTTTTGATGCGCGGCAGCGGCTTGGTTTCAATGGTGCCGAATTTGGCGAAGTCGATCGTGGGAATTTCGGGGATACCCATGCCACCGGTCGCAGCACCAGCCGACGGCCCTGCCCCTTTCAGCGTCGATTTGACGTCGTCTTTTGTCACGCGGCCCTTTTCGCCGGTGCCCTTGATCCGCAACAAGTCGACATCGAGTTCGCGCGCAAGGCGACGCACACTCGGTGAGGCATGAACGCCGCCGTACTCGGCAGGCGTGGGCGGGGGCGTCGCGCTGCCCTTGGCCGGCGCGAAAACACCGCGGGTGGGTGATGGCGCCGCGGGTGCTGGGGCTGCGGTCTTGTTCGACGCCGCCGCAGCTTTTGCCGCCTCGCTGCCAGCTTTCGGCAGCGCCGCATCAAGTTTCAGGATCAGGCTGCCTTGCGACACCTTATCTCCGACTTTGACCACGATCTGGGACACCACGCCTGCGGACGGCGCTGGTACCTCCATGGTCGCCTTGTCGGACTCGAGCGATACCAAGGGATCGTCTGCCTTTACGGAATCACCCGGTGCGACCAGAATTTCGATGACCGGCACATTCTTGAAGTCGCCGATATCGGGGACTTTGACATCGAGTAAGGACATGAAGGGGGTCCGTGCAGTGAGAGCGAATGGCGAACTAGAGCGCTTTCCACCTGATTAGGATCAGGTGAAGCACTCTAGGGTCTTTGTTTGACGCATTTTCTACATCAAACCGGTGTCCACTTTGTTGGAAAATGCTCTGGGATCAGGGTGGCGAGACGTATTCGAGCGTCTCGCGTCAGATCATTGGCGACGCACGATGCGCCACAGCTAGGCTTTGGCCGGGTTCGGTTTGTTGGCGTCTATGCCGTATTTCGCGATTGCCTCGGCAACTTTCGTCGACGGCAACTTATTCTGGGCCGCCAATGAAGCGAGTGCCGCGACCGCGACGTAGTGCCGATCGACTTCGAAATGCGAGCGCAACTTGCGGCGATAATCGGAGCGGCCGAAACCATCCGTCCCCAGCACGCGATACGGCCCCGGAACGTGTGGCCGGATCTGCTCGGCGAACATGCGCATGTAGTCGGTCGAGGCGACGAACGGCCCTTCGCCGCGCCCCGCGAGGCACTTGGTGACGAACGATACCCGCGGCTTATCGAGGGGGTTGAGCAAGTTCCAGCGCTCGACCTCTTGTGCCTCGCGAGCGAGTTCGGTGAAGCTCGTGACACTCCAGACGTCGGCCTGGATGCCGAAGTCACGCGCGAGGAGATCCGCGCCCGCCAAGACCTCGCGCAGGATGGCACCTGACCCCATCAACTGGACACGATGACCTTTGGCCTGCTGATCGGCCGCACGCAGCAGGTACATGCCTTTGACGATGCCGTCGGCCGTGCCCTCCGGCATGGCGGGATGCTCGTAATTCTCATTGAGGACCGTCAAGTAAAAGTACACGTCCTCCTGCTTCTCGAGCATGCGATGCAGGCCGTTCTGGACCAGGACCGCAACTTCGTAGGCGTACGTTGGATCATAGGAAACGCAAGTTGGGAGGGAGGCTGAGAGAATGTGACTGTGGCCGTCTTCATGCTGCAGGCCTTCGCCGTTGAGGGTCGTGCGCCCGGAGGTGCCGCCGATCAGAAACCCGCGCGCACGCATGTCACCCGCAAGCCAGGCCAGATCGCCGACGCGTTGGAAGCCGAACATCGAATAATAGATGTAGAACGGGATCATCGGCACATTCGAGGTCGAGTAGCTGGTCGCGGCCGAAATCCAGGACGACATGGCGCCGGCTTCGTTGATACCCTCCTGCAGCATCTGCCCTTGCCGGTCCTCCTTGTAGAACATCATCTGATCGGCATCTTGCGGCTTGTAGAGCTGGCCGACCTGGCTGAAAATTCCATATTGCCGGAACATGCCTTCCATGCCGAACGTACGGCTCTCGTCGGGGACGATCGGCACGATGCGCTTGCCGAGCACCTTGTCGCGCAGCAACGTGTTGAGCACGCGCACGAACGCCATCGTGGTCGATATCTCGCGGCCGTCGCCACTTGCCTTCAACTGCGTCTCGAAAGCGGCGAGGGGCGGCACGGCCAGGGACTCGGATTTGGCACGCCGCACCGGCAAATAGCCGCCGAGTTTGCGCCTCTGCTCACGCATGTAGAGCATTTCGGGGCTGTCGGCGGGCAGCTTCAGGAATTGCAGCGCTTTGACTTGCGCATCGTCGAGCGGCACGGCGAAGCGATTGCGGAATTCGAGCAACGCCGCGTCGCCCATCTTTTTCTGCTGATGGGTGACCATCTGGCCCTCGCCGGCCTCGCCCATGCCATAGCCTTTGACGGTCTTCGGCAGGATCAGGGTCGGCTGTCCCTTATGCTCGACGGCAGCCTTGTAGGCCGC
>JANOAW010000193.1:0-5179 GCA_031411355.1 Hyphomicrobiaceae bacterium
CGCCGTCGTCGGCCACACCACCGACACGGGCCGCATGATCGTCACGCACAAAGGTGTGGTCGAAGCTGATCTGCCCGTCGACAAACTCGCCAACTCGGCCCCGCTCTACGAACGCCCGTGGATCGAAACACCGGCACCGAAGACGATCCTGCCCGAGTGGGTCAAGGCCGAGGCGAGCAACCTTGCAGCCCTCGCGCATATGATGGGGACGCCACACCTCGCCTCGCGCCGTTGGATCTGGGAACAATACGATACCATGATCAATGGCCAGACCTTGCAGCGCCCGGGCGGCGACGCAGCCGTGGTGCGCATCAAGGGCACAAAAAAAGCCATCGCCATCAGTTGTGACGTCACGCCCCGCTACGTCAAAGCCGACCCGAGAATGGGCACGATCCAGGCCGTCGTCGAAACCTATCGCAACATTTCAGCCGTCGGCGGCGATCCTTTGGCCATCACCGACAACATGAACTTCGGCAATCCCGAACGACCCGAAATCATGGGCCAGTTCGCCGGCTCGGTGATGGGCATGAAAGAGGCATGCGATCGGCTCAAATATCCCGTCGTGTCGGGCAACTGCTCGCTCTACAACGAGACCAACGGCATCGGCATTCCGCCCACGCCCGCGATCGGCGGCGTCGGCCTGATCCCGGATTGGACCAAGTCGGCCGACATCAAGCTCAAGTCCGACGGCGACCTGTTGGTCCTGATCGGCCGCGAGCACGGGCACCTCGGACAATCGCTATATCTGCTGATCTTCACCGGCAAGACCGAGGGCGCGCCGCCGCCGGTCGATCTCGCCGACGAGATCAAGGCGGCCAATCTGGTGCGCGCGCTGATCCGCGAGGACAAAGTCGCAGCCGTGCACGATTGCTCCGATGGCGGACTGCTGGTCGCCATCGCCGAGATGGCGCTGGCTGGTGATCGTGGCGCGTCGTTGTTTCCGTACGAGGGTAAATTGCCGGCGCACGCGGCGTGGTTCGGTGAGGATCAGGGACGCTATGTCGTCGAAGTCGCCCCCAACGGCGCCGAGGAGATCATCGAGCGCGCCAAGTTGCTCGGCCTGCCCGCCCGCATCGTCGGCGTCGTCGGCGGCGTTGCGCTGACACTCAAGGGTGACGCCGCGCTCGATGTGGCAGCCTTGCGCGAGCGTCACGAGGCATGGTTGCCCGGCTATATGGGGTGAGGCGCGTCATCCCGGCCATCGAGCTTGTGAATTTTCCCCGGCTGGCTCCGCGGCACATTTTTCAGCTCCGAGCGCATTCCGCGCCATCCCCGCGAAAGCTGGAACCCAGATATGGGCGAAAACACTGATAAATATATCAAAAACCGACGGAATAGGGCACGCGGTCAGCCATTTCCCCCAGGTGTGGCAGCCAAAAGCGGAACGGTTTCTTGCCTCTTTGGCTCGATGAGAACACCCCCTGGAACATTGCGCGTCATCGGCGCCGTTGTCGTCGCGGGTGGGCGGGCCGTCGATCTGGCGTTGGTCGAGAGTGACGGGCGCGAGATCGTGCGAAGGCTGGAATTTCAGCGGGTCCAACTCGAAGGCGATGCGCACGCAGTCTCGGCGGCCATTCAGCGCTTCATGGGCGACGTCGGCCTGCAACCGTCGGCTATCGACGTCGTCGCCGTTGCACACGACGCCGACGCCGCCGCGCTCGGTGATCTGCGCGTGCGGATGGGCATCGAGACCGTTACTATCGATCCAGGTGCGCAATGGCCACGCTCGCCGCTCGCCGAGCGGATCGCCCTGGTCGCGGCCCAGGCTGCGGTGTGAGCCGCGTGTGCGCGCCCTTCCCCCGCGCCCCACCGTCGCCTATCTACCCTGTTGCGACCTCCCACCGCCCGGGCCCACATGACCACCTTCTCGCCGCGTGAAATCGTCTCGGAACTGGACCGCTACATCGTCGGCCAGAACGATGCCAAACGGGCGGTTGCCATTGCCCTGCGCAATCGCTGGCGGCGTCAGCAGTTGCCGGCCGAGATCAAGGACGAGGTGTTGCCAAAGAACATCCTCATGATCGGGCCGACGGGCTGCGGCAAGACCGAGATCGCCCGCCGCTTGGCCCGCCTTGCCAACGCGCCGTTCCTCAAGATCGAGGCGACCAAGTTTACCGAAGTCGGCTACGTCGGCCGCGACGTCGACAGCATCGTGCGCGACCTCGTCGAGGTCGGCATCGGGCTGGTGCGCGAGACCAAGCGCAAGGAAGTCACGGCGCGCGCCGAGAAAAATGCCGAGGAACGCGTCATCGATGCGCTGTTGAACGGCACGGAAGCGCGACCTGAGACACGCGACAACATGCGTCGGCGTCTGCGCTCTGGCGAATTCAACACCAAGGACATCGAAATCCAAGTCTCCGACGGCGGCTCGGGTTTTCCCATGTTCGACATCCCCGGCGGCCAGATGGGCATGATCAATCTGCAGGATATGCTCGGCAAAGCCATGGGTGGGCGCTCCAAGACCCGTAAAGTCACGGTCGAGGACAGCTACGACATCCTCATCGCCGAGGAGAGCGACAAGCTGCTCGATGGCGATCAGGTGACAACGGAGGCAGTCAAGGCCGTGCAGGACAACGGCATCGTGTTCCTCGATGAGATCGACAAGATCTGTGCCCGCTCGGACGCCATGAAAGGCGGCGGCGACGTCTCGCGCGAGGGCGTGCAACGCGATCTGTTGCCGCTGATCGAAGGCACCACCGTGTCGACCAAGTACGGTCCGGTCAAAACCGACCACATTCTGTTCATCGCCTCCGGCGCGTTCCACGTTGCCAAGCCCTCGGACTTGCTGCCGGAACTGCAGGGGCGGCTGCCGATCAGGGTCGAACTGAAGGGCCTCACGCGTGAAGACCTACGCCGCATCCTGACCGAGCCTGAAGCGTCGTTGATCAAGCAGTCGATCGCGTTGCTGGCGACCGAGAAGGTCCGCTTGATCTTCACCGACGATGCCATCGATGCCCTCGCCGACGTGGCGGTACAAGTCAACGCGTCCGTCGAGAACATCGGCGCGCGGCGGCTGCAGACCGTGATCGAGCGAGTTCTCGACGAAATTTCGTTCGACGCCTCCGACAAACCCGACCAGACCATCACGATCGACGCCGCCTACGTCACCGCCAAGGTCGGAACGCTCTCGAAGAATGCGGACCTGTCGAAGTTCATCCTATGACGTCCAATGAGAGTGCCGCGGCCGGCGGACCCCGCTGACAGTCAGCGAGTCAATGATCGATATGCAACAATGTCGGCCTCATCCACAGTTTCAACAGTCGTCTATTGGGATGACTTGCAAAGCCGTTCAGCTGTTGCATCTGAGTACCATGGCCGAATGACAACACGGCCGCAGCGAAACATTCATTGGGGCTTAACCGGCGTCGAAACATTCTTGCGTCGTGTGCAGGACTGGATCAAGACCTTCGTCAAGGAACCCGACTCTGTCGTGCCGCAAGGCAACGGCGAGACCCACGGGGGAAGAGACCGATGAAACCCGCGAGACTATTCATTCTTGGCCTGACGCTTGGTGTTTCGAGCCAAGCAGCGGTCGCGTTTCAGGAGCAAGGCGGTAAGACCGCGGCTCCGGGCCAACCGTCGGGTCAAGCCGCGACCGTTACACCGCCGCCGGCGTCAGGATTGCCGCGGGCTGGCACTGAGATCCGCATCCCCGGTCTCGGGCCTGTCGGAACGTTGCCGAAGTTTGATTTTGGCCTCGAGCTGCTCTACGGCGCTGGCGAGCAGCGCAGTGTCGAGCCGCCGAGCAAATCCGAGCCGAGCGAAGTGCAGATCCGCGGCACCTTGAAGTACAAATTCAACAATTGAGGGTGTGCGGCTTGCCATCGGCCCCCGGGCTAGTTGGCGCCTGTTCAATTAGACGTCTGACGGCCGGGTTTCGCGTGCCCTGCATTTCCATCCGTCTTTAGCGACGCGTGCGCTGCGGTCGTACGCTTTCGCCGCATTGGCGGCCATAGACGTTGTTGATACGCCAGCGCTCCCGTCTGCCAGAGCGCCAAATCGTCATGACCGACCGCATTCGTCTCGGAAGCCTCGACCTCGCACGCAGCTGGCACGATTTTATCGTTTCTGAGGCGTTGCCCGGAACCGGCATCAGCGCCGAGCGTCTGTTCTCGGGGCTCGAGGCACTGTTGGCTGAATTGGCGCCGATCAACCGGGCCTTGCTGGCAAAGCGCGACGACCTTCAAAGCCGCATCGACGCATGGCACAAGTCTCAACAGGGCAAGCCGCACGACGCAGCCGCCTACAAGGCGTTTCTCGTCGATATCGGCTACTTGGTGCCGGAAGGCCCTGATTTTCGCATCGATACGGCCAACGTCGACGCCGAGATCGCGCAGCTCGCAGGCCCGCAGCTGGTCGTGCCCGTGATGAATGCGCGCTATGCGCTAAATGCTGCCAATGCGCGCTGGGGCTCACTCTACGACGCGCTCTACGGCACCGACGCCATCGCCGAAGCCGATGGCGCCCGACGCTCCGGCAGCTACAACCCCTTGCGCGGCGCGCAGGTCATCGCGCGGGCCAAACAGTTGCTCGACTGCATTGCACCTCTCGGCGGTGCGTCGCACACTGAGGCCGTCGCCTACCAGGTCGACGGTAAGACCGTTCGGGTTCAGCTGACCGGCGATCGTACGGCATCCATCGTGGCACCGGTGTTCGCCGGTTTCGACGGCGCAGTCGGCGCACCGAGCAAAATCGTTCTGCGCCACAACGGACTGCATGTCATTATTCGCTTTGATCGCGCGCACCCGATCGGAAAAACGGATTTGGCCGGGATCTGCGACCTGGTCGTTGAGTCGGCTTTGACGACCATCATGGATCTCGAGGATTCGATCGCGGCGGTTGATGCGGCCGACAAGGTCGCGGCGTACCGCAACTGGCTCGGCCTCATGACCGAGACGTTGTCCGACACATTCGACAAGGGTGGCCGATCGGTCACGCGCACACTCGAGGCCGCGCCGCGCTGTACCGGGCCGGATGGTCAGCCGCTGGACCTGCGCGGCCGTTCGGTGATGCTGATCCGCAATGTCGGCCACCTCATGACCGACGACAGTGTGCGCATGGCCGACGGATCGCCCGCGCCCGAGGGCATTCTGGATGCGCTGGTGACGTCCTTGATCGGCAAACACGATCTCTCACGCCGCGCCAATTCGCGCACCGGATCGATTTATATCGTCAAGCC
>JANOAW010000194.1:0-5681 GCA_031411355.1 Hyphomicrobiaceae bacterium
CGGATCCGAACAAGGTCGACGTGATCCTGCAGTCGTCGGATCGCGTGTTCCTGGTCGCCAAGTCGCCGGGATCGGCCAACACGTTTTTCTTCGACGCCCAAGGCAATCAAATCGCGACCTTGGAAATCAACATCGGCAGCGACTTGTCGAGCCTCGATAACCTGCTGCGCAAGTTGCTGCCCGGGTCGAATGTCAAATCCGAGCTCGCCGGCGCGTCGATCGTGCTGACCGGATCGGTTCGCAGCCCCTCCGATGCGACGAAAGCGATGCAGATCGCCGAACAGTATGCTGAGGCCAACAAGGGCGCCATCGGCGCGTCGACGTCGACGTCAGTGCGCTCCGATTCCGGTGGCATCACGACCTGGCAGACCACGTCGATGTCGAATACGGCGAACAAGTACAAGCATGTCATCAACATGCTGGCGGTCGACGGCGATGATCAGGTCATGTTGAAAGTGACGGTCGCGGAGGTCAACCGCACCGTCCTCAAGCAGATGGGCATGAACTATGCGGTCGGTGGTTCGACCGGCAACTTCTTCACCGATGCCGGTTCGATGAATGCTTTCCCGGTGACGTCAAGCACACTCGGGCAGCTCTATAACTCCGGCCTCAAGCTCGCCGGTGCGCCGGCGACCGCCTCACCGTGCGCGAACATCCTGCCGCAAGTGCACAAGGACTACGGCGGGCTCTCGGGTCTGTCCGGCGGCTTTTCGGCCGGCAACACATGCCTTGCCTACACGATCAAGATGCTGGAGCGGCACGGCTTGGTGCGGACATTGGCCGAGCCGACGCTGACGGCGGTTTCTGGTGAGACCGCCAAGTTCCTCGCCGGTGGCGAATATCCGATCCCTGTTTCGTTCGTGTCGGGCACGCTCGGCCTCGAATTCAAGGAATACGGTGTGGCGCTCGCCTTCACACCGGTCGTGCTCTCCGAAGGCCGCATCAGCCTGAAGGTCGACACGCAGGTGTCGGAGTTGTCGAATGATGGCGCGCTCGTTCTCTCGGGCACGCAGATCCCGTCATTGCGCAAGCGTTCAGCTTTCTCGACCGTCGAGCTGCCGTCCGGCGGCACCATCGCGATGGCCGGCCTGATCTCGGATCAGACGCGCCAGAACGTCGATGGACTGCCCGGTCTGAAAGATCTGCCGATCCTTGGGTCGCTGTTTCGCAGCACGGACTTCCTGAGATCAGAAACCGAACTCGTCATTCTCGTAACACCCTACATGGTGCGCCCAACGGCGCGTCAGAATCTTGCCAATCCGACCGATGGCCTGGCTGCCGCTTCGGATCTCAAGACCAACATGCTCGGCCACCTCAATCGCGTCTACGGCAAAGGCAAGCCGATACCCGAAGGTGACCTCAAAGGTTCGCACGGCTTCATCGTCGATTGAGCTCAGCCCCATCCAATTCCGGAGCGTATCATGACCACTCTCGACGTCACCCGCATCCTGCGTGGTGCGGGCTCGGCTCTCACCGCCTGCGGCCTGGCCCTCGGCCTCGCTGGATGTGAAGCCCTGAACGACAAGCCGAGCCACTCGGCGGGCTGGAGCCTGATCGAGCCGACACAGCGGCATCCGATCATGGTCTCGCAGCAGCCGCAGACGATGAGCCTGCGCGTGCCGCGTGGCCAGAACGGCCTGTCTCCGAGCCAGCGGGCTCAGCTCTACACCTTCGTCGAAAAATACCGCGCGACGGACAACGGCAACAGCAAGCTGGTGATCTCGGTGCCAGCCGGCGCCGCCAACGAAACCGCCTCGATGCACGCCGTCGCCGACATCCGTCCCATGCTGGCGGACCGTGGGTTTACGGATCAATCGGTCTCGATCGAGCCGTATTCCGCCGAAGGTGATCATGTGGCTGCGATCCGCGTCTCGTATCTGCGGTTCCATGCCCAGGGACCTGAATGCGGTCGGTGGCCGGAAAATCTCGGGGAAACGCCGCGCAACAACAACTATCACAACTTCGGCTGCGCTCAGCAGCGCAACCTGGCGGCACAGATCGCCAATCCCGCCGACCTGCTCGGGCCGCGTACGATGAGCGGTGGTCACGCGCCTCGCAACGACGTGATCTACGAAAAATACACGAAGGGCAACGTAACTGCGGCGGACCGCTCGCCGGACGAACGTACGTCCAAGAAAACGCAATTCTGAAGGGGCATGCCGGCATGACGAGGAAAACCAACATGGCAGCCGCCACCGATGCGGGGCACGATCTCGCCCTGATCGGTCAGGAAGATCGCCACGATCGGGCCCGCCCGATCCCGCGCATCTCGATCCAGGCGTTCTGCGAGGACGGCGAAACCGCGGATGCCATTCAGGCCGCCGCAGAAGATCGTCGCCTGTCGAAGGCGCACGTCTCGGTGCACATGGGCGGCGCCGTTGCCGCTGTCGCGCATTATCAGGAAAGTCCGACGCCGAACCTGATCCTGATCGAATCGTCCATGCCGCGCGAAGAGATGATCGGCCAGCTGGATGCGCTGGCTGAGTGCTGCGACGCCGGCACCAAGGTGATGATCGTCGGCCACGTCAACGACGTGGTGTTGTTTCGCGAACTGCTGAAGCGAGGCGTCAGCGAATATCTGGTCGCGCCAGTCGAGCCGCTGCAACTGCTCGAAAGCTTGTCCAATCTCTACAACGATCCAGAGAGTGACCCGGTCGGCAGCGTTATCGCCTTCATCGGCGCCAAGGGCGGCGTCGGATCATCGACCGTCTGCCATAACGTCGCCTGGGCCATTTCCGAGCATCTCAAGACCAATGTGGTCGTCGCCGATCTCGACCTGGCCTTTGGCACTGCTGGTCTCGATTTCAATCGCGATCCGGCCCAAGGCATTTTCGAGGCCTTGCAAAGCCCCGAACGTTTCGACGAAATGCTGCTCGACCGCCTGCTCGACAAATGCACGGAGCATCTGTCGATTTTCGCTGCACCAGCGGTGCTCGATCGCGATTTCGACATTTCGGCCGACGCTTGTGACGTGGTGCTCGACATCGTGCGCCAGAATGTACCGATCGTCGCGGTCGACCTGCCGCACGTGTGGACGCCGTGGGCCAAGCGTGTGTTGATGCAAGCCGATCAGATCGTCGTCACGGCGACACCCGATCTCGCCAATCTGCGCAACGCCAAGAACATCTTCGAACAGCTCAAAGGCGCTCGCAACAACGACGCGGCGCCACATCTCGTCGTCAACATGGCCAAGGTGCCAAAGCGCGCCGAGATCGATATCAAGGAATTCGCGGCGGCGGTCGGCATCGAACCGTCGTGCGTGATTGAATTCGATACCGAGAATTTCGGCCAGGCGGCCAACAACGGCCAGATGATCGAAGAAATGTCGGCGAAGGCGAAGGCGGCCGGGCAATTCCGTGATCTCGCAATGATCCTCGCCAATCGTCGCGACGCCAAGTCCGAGAAAAAGCCCGCAGCTGCAGCTCAATCGAGCAGCGCACTCGGCTCGATGCTGGCGAAATTGAAACTCAAGCGTTGAGGAACTGAGACATGTTCGGCAAGAGATCCGGCGGCGGCGCGGCCGCTCCGCGCAAACCTATTCTGCCGACCGGTGCGGCTGTGCCGGTCAAGCAGGTCGATGCCTCCGGTAAGCCGGTCGAAATGCCGAAAGTTTCGACTGCGCCTGCCGCAGCGACTGCGGCTGCGACGGCTGCCAAGATCGAACTCGCCGCCGAACCGCAACGTCGGCATTCGGAGGAGTATTACGACGTCAAGACGACGGTGTTCAACGCCTTGATCGACACCATCGATCTGACGCAGCTCGCCAAGCTCGAGGCGGCGGCGGCACGCGAAGAAATTCGCGACATCGTCAGCGAAATCATCTCGCTGAAGAACGTGGTGATGTCGATCGCCGAGCAGGAGGAATTGCTCGAGGACATCTGCAACGACGTGCTCGGCTATGGGCCGTTGGAGCCGCTGCTCGCCCGCGACGACATCGCCGATATCATGGTCAATGGTGCCAGCGCGACCTTCATCGAAGTCGGCGGCAAGGTGCAGAAGACCAATGTGCGTTTTGCCGACAACGCGCAGCTGATGAACATCTGCCAACGCATCGTCAGCCAGGTCGGCCGCCGCGTCGATGAAAGTTCGCCGATCTGCGACGCACGTCTGCCCGACGGATCGCGCGTCAACGTCATCGCGCCGCCGCTGGCGATCGACGGCGCTTGCCTGACCATCCGCAAGTTCAAGAAGGATCGACTGAGGCTCGAACAGTTGGTGAAGTTCGGGTCGATCACGCCGGCGGCCAAGACCATCCTCGAAATCATCGGACGTGTGCGTTGCAACGTCATCGTCTCGGGCGGTACGGGTTCGGGCAAAACGACGCTGCTCAATTGCATCTCCGGCACGGTCGATGCGGACGAGCGCATCATCACGTGCGAGGATTCAGCTGAATTGCAATTGCAACAGCCACACGTGGTGCGCCTGGAAACGCGCCCGCCCAATCTTGAGGGCGAAGGTCAGATCACCATGCGCGATCTGGTCAAGAACTGCCTGCGTATGCGGCCTGAACGCATCATCGTCGGTGAGGTCCGCGGACCCGAGGCGTTCGATCTTCTGCAGGCCATGAACACCGGCCATGACGGCTCCATGGGCACGCTGCACGCCAACAGCCCGCGTGAAGCCATCAGCCGCATGGAATCGATGATCATGATGGGCGGCTTTGCGCTGCCGACCAAAACCATCCGTGAGATGATCACCGGATCGGTGGACGTCATCGTCCAGGCCTCGCGCCTGCGCGACGGCAGCCGCAAGATCACCCACATCACGGAAGTGATCGGCATGGAAGGCGACGTCGTCACGCTGCAGAACATCATCGTGTTCGACATCCTCGGTGAGGATGCCAACGGCAAGATTGTCGGCCGGCACCGGTCGACGGGGATCGCACGCCCGCGCTTCTGGGAGCGTGCCGAATATTACGGCGAGACCGGCCGCCTCGCCGAGGCGCTCGCGTCTGCCGAAGTGTCCGACGTCAATGGCAATCCGATGGGCGAGTGATCGCTGTTGGGCGAGGCCGCGCGAGCGGTTGGAGGATTGAACAATGTCGCAAGACGATCTGATTTTCTACGGCCTGGTCGGCTTCGCAGCGCTCTGCGTCGTGACCATCGTGTATCTGCTGCTGTCGCCCTTCCTGACCGGCGAGCGTCGTGCCGAGAAGCGCATGCAGGGGGTCGCCGAGACGTCACGAACGAGCCGCCCGGGCGGGCGTATCGCGACGGCCGGCGGAGATGCGGGCGCGAACCGCAAGAAGCAGGTCGCCGAGACCATCAAGGACATGGAAGCGCAGCAGAAGGCCAAGTCGAAAGTCTCGCTCAAGCAGATGATCCAGCGCGCTGGTCTGACGCTCGACGTGAAGACGTTCTGGGTCGCGAGCGTCGTGTGCGGCCTGGTGTGCGGTGTGCTGACAAAAGTGCTTGCGCCGGGATTGCCGGTGTTCGTTGCGATGGCGGTCGGGGTCGTCGGCGTGTTCGGCCTGCCGCGTTGGATCCTCGGCAAGCTGGTGACCAGCCGGCAGAACAAGTTTCTCAACGAATTCGCCAATGCCATCGACGTCATCGTGCGCGGCGTGAAGTCGGGTCTGCCGCTCAACGAGTGCCTCAATATCATCGCCCGCGAGAGCCCCGATCCGATCAACATCGAATTCAAGGAAGTCGTGGATCAACAGCGCGTCGGCGTGCCGTTGC
>JANOAW010000195.1:0-1784 GCA_031411355.1 Hyphomicrobiaceae bacterium
CACCTTGTGCGCCGTCGGGCGACTTCCGGCATCGTCGGTCGGCGGCGGATACGTCAGCCGCACGCCGTCGACACGGGCGAACGACGTGAGGGTGTGCGGCCTGCGACCGTGCGGCCCGATGATGTCCTCGACGCGCGCGCCACGGACCAGCAGCGCGTCGGCGATCATCGAGCGGTGGCAGCGCCACGGCACCGCTTCGGCACACATCAGCGTGCACCGGTGCGCGCGAACCAGACCCGCCAGCTCGTCAACGTTCGCGGAAAACTCGGCCGACTGCATGTAGTCGGCGTAGCCCCTGAACGACGGGTTGTGCCAGCCGCCGTTGACCGAGTCGGCGTGCGTGTGGCGCAGCCCGCCGAGACCCGGCAGGTGCGTGTACGCGATCCCGGCGGCCGCGAGCGATGTCGGCAGCGCGTCGAGATTGAACTGCGGGTTGTGACGCGAGCGCGGGATGCTGCGGACGTCGATCACACGCGCGATCTCGTTGACCCAGAGCAGCTCGATGAGTACCTCGATCGATCGACTCGAATGGCCAATCGTGCAGACGAGCGATTCATCCGTCGGTTCGACACAGCACCGAGATCGCGCTTTGACCATGCGAGTGCCTATGCGCCATGAAGCAACAGAGTGACCAGAACGGAAGCATCTTCGATCGCCTTGAGCGCATGCGGCTCGCCGCCGGCAACGCAGACCAGATCGCCTGGCCGCATCGTTTGCGTCGCGCCTGCGGCTGAGAACTCGATGCAACCTTCAAGGCATTGGACCGTGACTTCTCCGGGCACCGCGTGGCCGGGCATCGCCTTTCCCGCCAGCAGGACCATGCGAAAGACCTCGAGATGCTGCGACTTGTAGAGTGTCGTGCTTGCGGTGGTCCGAATCGCCTCCTCCAGGGGCCGAATGTCGATCAATTCGCCGGACGCTGCATGGTGAATGGCCATCGGTGATTCCTTCATTCTTACTTTGCATTCGGCCGGCGCTGCGCGTCTGTGCGACAGCGCACACAGGTCAACCGATAGGCTGATCTCGTCCCCGGAAAACGGTCAAGGGTGGTTGACGCGGCGGGATGACCGAGCCGCCGTTCGCATCGATCTGCCGATGCGACGCGTGGAAATCGATCCGACGAGCGCAGAGCCTGCGGCATTCAGGGACGGCATCGCCAATGCAGGCTACAGCGCCGTTCGCCCGTGGCCGTCGGAAAGAACCGATGATTGCTTGCCTTGCTCCCGACCAACGGCCAAAAGCCGCCCGAGCGCGAGTTCGAGGTCGTCGAGTTCGACGACTGGTTACCCCCCTCCCAGGAGGCCGACGATGATTGCCTTTCAGGTCAGTGACATGACGTCAAATCGCTCCGCCGGGCTCGTGATCAAGGCGGTCAAGGAAGCGGATCATCGGGCGTTGGTGCGGGTGGATATGGCGACGTTCACGGTAGAAATCGAGGAGAGTCGCGCGACGGCGCGTGAACTCAGCGACGCGATCAACCGGCTACTCGCCAATCGCAGCCGCCTGACCGCGGGATGCGAAGTGGTCGGCGCACGCACGGTCGGCGACGTCGGCTACCTCGACGACGACGGCTTCCTGTACCTGACCGACCGCTCGACCGAAGACCTGGGCGAGGAGGTGAAGGCCGTCGTGCAGCCGATGCCCGGCGTCGTGGCGGACGCTGCCTTTGCACAATCGTTCGG
Source organism: Hyphomicrobiaceae bacterium (assembly GCA_031411355.1). Lineage (GTDB taxonomy): Bacteria > Pseudomonadota > Alphaproteobacteria > Rhizobiales > Hyphomicrobiaceae > JABFRJ01. The sequence goes on from JANOAW010000195.1 coordinate 1,683, forward strand.
CACGCCGAGACCGCGGCATCGGCCACCTGCGGGTGCGTGATCAGCAGGTTCTCGCATTCCTGCGGGTAGATGTTCACGCCACCCGAAATGCTCATCGTGCCG
>JANOAW010000196.1:0-4247 GCA_031411355.1 Hyphomicrobiaceae bacterium
CGTGCCTGCACGAAGCGATCGAGAAACGGTTTCTTGAAACCGCACACCCGCGCGGGCTCACGGTCGTCCACTCGCTCGGCATCGGCGATCGCGAGACCCGCGGCATGAACCGCTTCGCGCATGAGGGGAAGGTGCGCAAAGAGATCGGCGGCCATTGGGTGTGGTCGCCGCGCATGCAGCAGTTGGCCAAGGACGACAAGATCGAAGCCTACGTGCTGCCGGCTGGCGTTGCCATGCAGTTGTTGCGCGAGATCGGCGCCGGACGACCAGGGTTGTTCACGCACGTCGGGATCGGCACATTCTGTGATCCGCGTATCGATGGCTGCCGGATGAACGGGGCCGCCACGGAAACGCTTGCCGAGTTGATCACCGTCGATGGCCGAGAGCTGTTGCGATACAAGCCGTTCACCGTCGACGTCGCCATCATTCGCGGCTCGTTCGCCGATGCCCACGGCAACATCAGCCTCGACCAGGAGCCGGCCAACGTCGATGTCTACGCGGCCGCACTCGCAGCTCACAACTCGGGCGGCAAAGTCATCGCGCAGGTGCGCACAGCCGTCGCCGTCGGCGCGTTGCCAGCTCGCAGCGTGCGCGTTCCCGGATGTCTGGTCGATGCCGTCGTCGTCGATCCCGCCCAGCGCATGAGCCACGCCGTCGTCTATGATCCCACCCTGTCGGGCGAAGTGAAGGGGCCCGCGCAGGCGACCCCGGGCAGCCTTCCCTTCACGGTCCGCCAGATCATCGCGCGACGGGCGGCCGAGGAATTGCGCGAGGGCTGCGTGATCAATTTCGGCTTCGGCATTCCCGATGGCATCGCCCGCCTGCTCGCCGAACGCGGCACACTCGATCGGTATCATCAGACGATCGAACACGGCACGTACGGCGGCGAGTTGCTCGACGGCACCCTGTTCGGATTTGCGCGCAACGCCACAGCCATGATCGACGGCCCCTCGCAGTTCGACTTCTATTCAGGCGGGGGCCTCGACATCGCGTGTCTCGGGTTCGGCGAGATCGACCGCACCGGCAGCGTCAATGTATCGAAGCTCGGCGGCGTCACGGTCGGGCCGGGTGGCTTCATCGACATCGCCCAGACCGCGCGCAAAGTGGTGTTTTGCGGCACGTTCGATGCCAAAGGCACGAAACTCCGCTTCGGCGACGGTCGCCTGACGATCGAGCGCCATGGCGACGTCACCAAGTTCGTCTCTGCGGTCGAACAGATCACGTGGTCGGGGCCACAGGGCATCAGGCGCGCGCAAGAGGTGGTGTTCGTGACCGAACGGGCGGTGTTTCGCCTCGACACCGACGGACTAATGTTGACCGAGGTGGCACCCGGTGTCGACATCGAGCGCGACGTTCTCGCGCGGATGCAGTTTGCGCCCCGCGTACCACGCGAGCCGTCACGCATGTCGCCTGCACATTTCACCGCCAATGGCACGGAGTGATGCCCATGACACCCGCGCGCATCGCAGTCCTCGGCGCAGGCCTGATCGGCCGAACGCATATCGCCGTCCTGCGTACGCCCCATGCCGAGTTCGCGCTCGCGGGGGTGGCCGACCCATCGCCGGCCGCTAAAGCCGAGGCCGACGCACTCGGCTATCCCTGGTTCGCATCCTTGAGCGAACTGCTCGACAAGACGACGCCTGATGGTGTCGTGCTCGCGGTACCGAACCAGCTGCACGTCTCGGCCGGTCTCGAATGCGTGGCGGCGGGTGTGGCCATCCTGATCGAGAAGCCGGTCGCCGACAGCGTTGTCGAGGCCCTACGCCTGGTCGAGGCCGCCGAAGTCGCTGGCGTCGCGACCCTGACCGGCCATCATCGCCGTCACAATCCGATCCTGCGACGGGCGACGGAAATCGTCCGCGACGGCGGTATCGGACGCGTTGTGGCTGCGACCGCGCGCTATCTCAGTCACAAGCCGAAAGGCTATCATGATGCCGCGTGGCGGCGAAATCCCGGCGGTGGGCCGGTGTTGCTCAACGCCATCCACGACATCGATTGCCTGCGCATGCTGGTCGGTGACATCGTGCGCGTGCAGGCCGCGACCTCGAATGCCGTGCGCGGTTACGCGGTCGAAGACACGGCGGCGGCAGTCCTGACGTTCGCCTGTGGCGCGCTCGGCACCTTGATCTGCTCGGATACGACATCCACACCGTGGAGCTGGGAATGGGGGTCGCGCGAGAATGCATCATTTCCCTATGAGCCCGAGAGCTGCATCGATCTGGCCGGCACCCTCGGCGCGTTGTCGTTGCCGACACTCGAACATCGCTGGCATGATCCGGGTCGAGAGCATTGGCACACGCCTCTGACCATGAAGCGCCACCACGTGGCGTCGGCTGACGCGTATATCCAGCAGATGCTCAATTTCGCCCGCGTCGTGCGCGGCACCGAACAGCCGGTGTTATCGGGACGCGATGGCACACGCACGCTTGCGACGACGCTCGCAATCACGCAATCGGCCCAAACCGGATTGCCGGTCGATATCGACAGCGTGATGCCGGCTGCCACAGCCACGACGCGCCCCAAAGGAAAGTGACGTCGCCATGATCACTCCGACGCGACGCGCCTGCATCGTCGGCTGGCCGGCGAAACAATCCCGCTCACCCAAGTTGCATAGCTATTGGCTGGACAAGTACGGCATCGACGGCGCGTACCGCATCGAAGAACAGCCGCCGGAACACTTCGACGCCTTCTTGTCCGATCTCGCGGGCCGCGGTTATGTCGGCTGCAACATCACCATGCCGCACAAGGATCGAGCGTTCGCGCTGGCGATGCCCGATGCGCGCGCGACCGCAGTCGGGGCGGCCAACACGATCTGGCTGGCGAACGGCCGGCTGCACGCGACCAACACCGATGTCGAGGGTTTCGTGCACGGTCTCGATGCGCGTGCGCCCGGATGGGCTGGCCGCACACGCACGGCCGTGGTGCTCGGGGCCGGCGGCGCCGGACGCGCCGTCGTGTGTGGCTTCGTCGAGCGCGGCATCGCGACCATTCACGTTGTCAACCGCTCGCCTGACAAAGCCGCCGACATGCGTGAACGCTTCGGCCCCTCGGTACATCCAGCCACTTGGGACGACCTGCCTCGATTGCTGAGCGGCGCAGATCTGCTCGCCAACACGACGTCGATCGGCATGGCCGGCAAGGACGTGATGCCGCCGCTTGACCTGTCACGCATGCGGGCCAGCGCCATCGTCGCGGACGTCGTCTACATCCCGCTAGTCACACCACTGCTCGCCGCCGCGACGGCCTCGGGGTTCACCACGATGGACGGCCTCGACATGCTGATGCACCAGGCGGTGCGCGGTTTCGAGCTGTGGTTCGGTCGTCGTCCAGACGTGACGCAGGAATTGCGCGATCTGCTGGTCGCCGACATTCTCGGCACGTGATGGACCTGGGTCCGGCCCTCAATTCGACTAAGTCTTTCTATCGGTCGACCGGCAATGCGTCGCCGTTCTCTGCGCAGACTGTGGCTCTCAAAGCGCTGCGGAATGAGCTGATGTTTCTGATAGGTATTACGGTTTCGATCGACGGCGACGTCAAGACCGAGGACAGCGTCAGCGTTCAAGGCATCTTCTCGGGCCGGCTCGAGGCAAGCAGCATCCGCGTCGGCGCAACCGCTCACGTCACGGGTATCTTGGTCGCGTCCGAAATCATCATCGACGGCTTCGTGACAGCCGACATCTATGCCGACCACCTGACGCTGAGCGATACGTCGACGGTGCGGGGGCGCATTTTCCACGCGGAACTGGTGATGGCGCGCCAAGCCTTTTTCGAAGGCCAGTCGCGCCGAAACCCGCATCCCGTGCAATTGTTCGCCGACACCGCACGATCCGCCAGTTGAGAGACCTACGCGTGCTACGGCGCCTCGACGAGGCGGCCATCTGCATCCCAGTGGAAGAGCGCCCAATACGGCACGACCCTGTGGCCACGGGCATCGAACGCCCCGCCGCCGTACGGGACCGGGCTATCGCTTGGCGCGCGCAATGCGACAGCGACTTTGGCCGGCTCACTCGATTTGGCCCGTCGCACGGCATCGACATAACTTTCGATGGCAGCCGCGATCACCAGTGCCTCGGCACCACTCGTCACGTTACGCGCTTGCAAGTGTGCCCGCAGGTCGTGGCTGGTCGCCGTTGCGCCCAACGGATTACCTGCCGGCAGCACCACACGGACTCTCGACGTCGCCGCACCCGCAATCAGTGGCGCGTTGCCCAGTCCGGCATCCGTCTCGATCCTGCGGAACTTGTCGG
>JANOAW010000197.1:0-8515 GCA_031411355.1 Hyphomicrobiaceae bacterium
CCAGTCAAGCCATCCAGCACCCCATGCGCCTCTTCGAGCCAAGCGCCGATTGTGCCATCCTCGAAGCGACCATCCGAGCGACCATGGCCTGAATAGTCAAATCGCGTGCAGGCATACCCTTGCTGAGCGCACCACCCGGCCAACGCCGTTGCCTTGGTCGACGTCATCTCGGATTTGAGGCCGGGCAACCACATAAAACCCGGCTGGTCACTGCTCCCGGCCGAGGCAAAGAGCGTCGCGATGCGGCGACCGGAAACGTCGATGAATGCGGGCGTGGTCATGCCGACCGCTATAGCAGCCACACATGCCATGTCGATGCTGAAGGCGCCGGTGACGTTCGCAGGCGTCACCCCTTGTCGAAAACGGTGACGCTGACCGATTTGGGCGCGACGGAACCGCCGCCCGTCTCGTCCGAGACCGTGACGTCGAACGATGCAGTCGAGCCCGCCGAACCATCATGGCTGAACAGCACCGAGCCACCCTCGAGGTCCACCTGCGTGAACGAGGTGACCGGCGTTTTTGGCGCAGCCGTCCGTGCCACAAACCCGCCCTGCGCATTCGACACACCAAATGTCAGGCTCGCAGCCGAACTGTCCGGATCGACGGCGTTGAGATCAATGGTCGTGACGCGCACGCTCTGGCCGCGCCGGACGGTGAGATTGAGATCACCTGAAATTTCAGGCGGCACATTGCGCACGTTGGCATCGAGGTCGCCCCCGGCCGCGAGTGCCAACTGACCGTACCGCACATCACCCGCGACAGCACCGGAGTTGCCGATGTTGATCAAATGCTTGATGAAGACCGTACCTTGCAGTCGGCCATTCACATCGGCGTTGTCGGCCCGCACGGTGCCGTACACGCGACCGCTTTGGTGGACCAGCAGTCGATCGGCTGCGACGGAGCCCTCGACGTAGCCTCGTACTTCGACGAGGCCACCATTTTTGATATCCCCGCGCACGACCATGTCTTCGGCGATAATCGTGGTGCTGCGTGACGCGGTCATTCCCCACCCCCGTGGCGTTGTTCTGAACACCCTCATAGATGTTCCAGATTGGGACGCCAACAGGGCACTTCGGACGAGGTGTAAAACCGGTGAACGACAACGCCTCGGCAAGTCATAGTTGCAGCCGCCACACGACCAGGTCTCCGTCGTCAGGATCGACGCGCCTCCCAACGGCTCTGAATCCGCATTTGACTAATACCGCATGCGACGCGCCGTTGTCGGGCGACGTCTCGGCGTCGAAGGTCGTGATGCCATGGTCCCGTGCCCGGCCAAGCAAGAGTGAGACTGCCAGCGTCGCATGACCGCACCCCTGGAATGCGGGAAAAATGCTGTAGCCGATGCTGCAACGCGCCCCGCTGGGCGGCTCGGTCAACGAACATGCGCCGACAATCATGTCGCCATTGATGACGAGATATCCACCCCATCCCGGGTCCACCTCCAAGGTGGCGTACAGCGCAGCGAGGATGTCGAGCACCTCTGGCGGGTCCAATTGACCGCCCGGCACCGACCACCGGCCGATCTGCGCCGCGCCATGGCGCATGGCTGCCATATCACGCCCGCGAGCGGGTTCGATGCGCAGTTCAGATGCACTCATTCCGCCGCGTCCCGGAGCGCAGCTGGCACCGGCACCTCGCAGCCCGTTACACAGCACCGGCCCGGTTGCTTGGATATCTTGCGGCCGTCGGCCACGACGCCGCGATCGAGCAATTTATCGACCAGCTCAGCCTTTTCTCCCACCGGATAGTTGCGCCAGATCTCGCGCTTCATGGCCTCGGGGCTGCCGCCGCCGTGCAGCGAAATGAGAGACATCCATCCGCCCGTGTACGACGCCGTCAGATCTTCCATCAGCCGAGCAACTTCGAGACGTCGGGCCGGCGGCACATCCGGGCGCCCGGCGAGCACGGCCGAGAGCGACGCCTCGGTTTCCGGATTGTGATCCTCGTCCGGCCCAGGCAGTGCCACGATCAGACCACCCGAGACGTAGTTGGCGAGGCGATGCATGTCGTAGATCTGCGTCGCCAGCAGAAGCTTCCCGACATTGGCGAACACGGTATCGGGCATGATCGAACCCGCAGGATCTTTAGCCCCATAGACCGATGCCGCGACCCCGCAGGCAAAAAAGCCCTCAACGATTTTGATCAACTCGACCATGGCGTCGCGGATATGGCCGTGCCGCTCGGCATCGAGCCCATTGGCCTTGAACATCAAGGCGCCGGCGCCGATCAACAGATCACCGAACCCAGCCCGAGCGCCGATGCAGGAGTGACGGTGATGCGTGGCGTACGCCGTCGTCAGGAACCCTGCTTCGTCGACTTGCCCATCGAGAAACACGCGCTCCCAAGGCACGAACACGTCGTCGAATTGCACGACGCCGGTCGATTGTCCGTATTTGGAGGCATAGGGTGCCTTCGCGCCCTCACCTGCGCGACCAGCCGGGCGGGCGATAATTGTGACACCCGGGGCATCGCACCGAACCGCACAGGCGACCGCGAAGCGGGCATCGTCGGGTGTCATGGTCCGGCACGGCATGACGAGAAATTCGTGGGCATAGGGGGCCGCGGTCACGATGGCCTTGGTGCCGCGAATGACGATGCCATCTGGCCGTCGCTCCGAGATATGCACATAGACGTCCGGGTTGCTCTGCGCACCAGGACGCTTGGATCGATCACCCTTGGCATCCGTCATGGCAACGGCCAGCGTCAGATCGTCATCCTGAACGCGATGCATATAGGCGAGAAAGCGTTGATGACGGTCACCGGCATGCACGGCGTCGGCACGCTTCGTTGCTTGAAAAAACGCGTTGAGCGCATCGTGGCTGAGATAACGCATGGCACAACCAGCCTCGCGACAGGTCAGGCGCACAGCTTCGAGCTTGTACAACAGATCCTGCGACGTCTCGTCGATATGTAACATCCGATTGACGATTTTGCCCGACGTCGCCTGCCGCGCCGTCATCAAAGTCGCGTGCTCCCTCACGTGCGCGAAATCATACGTGACCCCGGTTGCGGCGATGCCGGGGGCGAGTAATGGCTCGTCGGCGACCGACGCGATGCGCCGCCCGTCGACGAAAACACGCGGCGAATACTGGCGCAGGCTGTCCCGATAGTCGGCGGCGGTCATCAGCATGTCGTTGGTCTCCGAGGCGCAATGCATCACATTCGCGGCTTGAAATCCATGCTAGTCCCGACGGCAAATCTAGCAGCGAGCCACACGCCATGTCGTCGACAATGATCCCGAGCCCTCAGCCGTCGCGCCGCTCGGCAGTCGAGCCGTTCAAGGTCATGGATGTGATGCGCGCGGCCGCGGCCCGGGAAGCGGCCGGCCACAAGATCATCCATATGGAAGTTGGACAGCCTGGAACCGGTGCTCCGACCTTGGCACTGGACGCCGTCGAACGCGCCATACGCGCGGACAAACTCGGCTACTCGCTGGCCCTTGGCTTGCCCAAATTGCGCGAGCGCATCGCAGCCCACTATCGTTCGCGCTATGGCTTGGCAGTTCCAGTCGAGCGCATCGTCGTCACGACCGGATCGTCGACCGCATTCCTGTTGTCGTTTATTTCAACCCTCGACGCTGGCGATCGAATCCTGCTTCCGACCCCGGGTTATCCCTGTTATTTGAATGTCGCGCTGTCGTTGAACCTGGCACCGGTTTTTCTCGCGTCGTCGCCAGAGAACCGGTGGAGCATCGAAGCGTCGACGGTTGCCAAGGCCGCGCGCGATCATGCCGCCAAGGCGCTCCTCGTCGCCAGTCCGAACAACCCGACCGGCACCATGTTGGCGCCTGAGCGCCTGCAGCAAGTCGTGGCCGCATGCCGCGACAACGGTCTCTGGATGATTTCCGACGAGATCTATCACGGCCTGACATACGGCGTGCAGGAACAGACGGCTTTGGCGCTGTCCGACGACGCCATCGTCATCAACTCGTTCTCGAAATATCATTCGATGACCGGCTGGCGCATCGGCTGGATGGTCGTGCCGGATCGTCTGGTACGCACGATTGAGCGGCTGGCGCAGAACTATTTCATCTGTGCGCCGGCCGTGTCTCAGCATGCGGCGCTCGCAGCCTTCGAGGCGACCGCACAGCTGGACGAACTCCGCGCCGTCTATGGTCGCAATCGAGACCGCCTGGTCACAGCCTTGCCGTCGCTCGGTTTCGATTGCTCGGTACCTTCCGACGGCGCGTTCTATCTGTATGCCGGCACGCATAAACTGAATGCGAGCTCGACTGATTTCGCACGACGTATGCTGGAGGAGGCCGGCATCGCGGCAACTGGCGGTGCTGATTTCCACATGCGTGGCGAATTTCCGGTTTATGGAGCCGCCTCGGCCGCAGCCGAAGCAGCCCGCGGCGAGCAGTTCATCCGCTTTTCCTATTCGATCCGCGAGGACGAAGTCGTCGAGGCCGTTGCACGACTTCGCGCATGGCTTGGGTGATCATTGCACCGCGGCTCGGATCTGCCGGATCGCAGCCGGGTTCCACGGTAGGGGCGCCGTTGGCTTGGCACCGGCGGCGGCAATGAAAGTCCCTTGTCCACCCCGCACCGAGACGCTCGTCCCGCCGCCCGTAACGACAACGCGCCCCGTATCGACCAGAACGCCGAAGCGGCCATCGATCAGCCTGCCGGCATAGAACCGCGTTCCCCGAACGGCGATGAGCCCGTATGGGCTTTTGACCGTCAATTCCGTGTTGGCGGGCTTGCCTTTGCGTTCAAATAAAACCGTTCCCTGACCAAGGTTGATCTCGCCACCCGCATCCCGCACATAGCGGTCGATCTTGATGATCGTGTCACTGCCCAGATTGAGCGTCGTGCGCGCGCCGAGATCGAGGCGCAATCGGCTTTTGGCACCGGTCTTCACCATATCGTCAACGAACACGGTCGTTTTCGCCGCGAGCGGGCGCGCCGCCTCGCCGGTCGTCGCAGTTGCGCTGCCGTTGATCAGACCGACGTTGCCGGCTTCTTCAGCCGCCATGGCCGGCATCGCTGACGCCGACAGCGCCAGGACAAGCGCGACACGAATGTGAGACGGACGATGGCGCATTGAGGGTCCTCGATCAGGGGTGCACATATAGCGGATGAACCCCGCTCGCACGCAACAGTGAACCGAACCTGATCGAAATCCACCCGTTGCGCAGTGCTGGCGAGCACACGTACGCTATACCGAAACCGCTACGAGCGAGCCACATCATGCCAGCCTACATCCTCGCCATCGACCAAGGCACAACGTCGAGCCGCGCCCTGGTTTTCGCCGAGGATTTTTCGATTCTGGGCGTCGGCCAGCAGGAATTCGAGCAACACTACCCCGCGTCAGGCCACGTCGAGCACGAGCCGGAGGATATATGGGCGACGACCCTGGCGACGGTCGCGGCTGCTCTCGCCAAAGCCAAACTGACAGCCGGCCACATCACTGCCATCGGCATTACCAATCAGCGCGAAACCGCTGTGCTCTGGGATCGGCGCACGGGACAGCCATTGCATCGCGCACTCGTCTGGCAGGATCGTCGCACGGCCGATGTGTGCGCCCGCCTGAAAGCTGATGGCGTCGAACCCGAGGTTACGGCGAAAACGGGCCTCCTCCTGGACCCCTATTTTTCCGGCACAAAAATCGCCTGGTTGCTCGACCACGTCCCAGGTGCGCGCCGTCTCGCAGACGAAGGCCATGTCGCATTCGGCACCATCGACACGTTTCTGCTGTGGCGATTGACGGGAGGCAAAGTCCACGCAACCGACGCCACCAACGCCTCGCGCACGATGCTCTACGACATACATCGCGGCACCTGGGACGCTGATCTGTTGAAACTTCTGAATGTGCCCCGCTCAATTTTGCCCGACGTGCGCGACAGCGCAGCCGACTTTGGCGTCACCGATCGCGCTTTGCTCGGCGCCGTCGTCCCGATCCGTGGCATCGCCGGCGACCAACAGGCCGCGACCATCGGCCAAGCGTGTTTTGTACCCGGCATGATGAAATCGACCTATGGCACGGGATGCTTCGCCTTGCTCAATACCGGCTACGACGCCGTGACTTCCAAAAACCGGCTGCTGACAACGGTCGCCTATCAATTGGGGGGACGACGCACGTATGCGCTCGAGGGCTCGATCTTTATCGCTGGCGCTGCCGTGCAGTGGTTGCGAGACGGCGTGCAGATGATCCGGTCGGCGCCCGAAACCAACGCCATGGCGCAAGCAGCCGATCCCGAGCAGAACGTCGTCCTCGTACCCGCCTTCGTCGGCCTTGGTGCCCCCTATTGGAACCCTCACGCACGCGGCGCCCTGTTCGGTCTGACACGCAACACCGGACCGCGCGAAATCGCGCGAGCGGCACTCGAGAGCGTCGGCTACCAGACGCGCGACCTGCTGGAGGCCATGCGTCGCGATTGGAGCGGCGGCGGTGACACGGTCTTGCGCGTCGACGGCGGCATGGTCGCGAGTGATTGGACCATGCAGTTTCTGTCCGATATTCTGGCAGCCCCCGTCGATCGGCCGACCATCCTCGAGACCACGGCACTCGGTGCGGCGTGGCTCGCCGGTCAGCAGTCGGGAGTGTGGCCCGATCAAACCGGATTTTCGCGCCACTGGATGCGCGATCGACGCTTCGAGCCAACGATGGCCGCAGCCGATCGCGATCGCCGCTATGCGGCCTGGCAACGGGCGGTAGCTGCGACCTTGGCGGAGGCGACGCCGCACTGACATCGACCTCACACCACGCGAGACAGGGAGTTGCAAATGCCCAAAGTGCTTTACGAACGCGACGGTCGGATCGCGCGCATCACACTCAATCGACCGGAAGTATTGAACGCCATCGACGACGATCTTCCAGGCGAATTGCAAGCCGCCGTCGAGAGGGCGGACATGGACGATCACATCCACGTCGTCGTTCTTGCAGGCGCGGGCCGCGCATTCTGCGCCGGTTATGATCTTCTGCATTACGCCGAAAAAGACGGCGCCAACCGTTACACGCAGGACATGCCCTGGGACCCGATGAAGGATTACACCTTCATGATGCGCAACACACAGGCCTTCATGAGCCTGTTCCGCTCGAAACGCCCCATCATCTGCAAAGTGCACGGCTTCGCCGTCGCCGGCGGCTCGGATATTGCCCTCTGTTCCGATCTGATCGTCATGGGTGAGACAGCGAAAATCGGCTACATGCCCGTGCGCGTCTGGGGCTGCCCGACGACGGCGATGTGGCTCTATCGGCTCGGTGCCGAGAAGGCCAAGCGCATGCTTTTCACCGGCGATAAGATCGATGGTCGCGAAGCCGAGAAACTCGGGCTGGTTTTGAAATCCGTGCCGGACGCCGATCTCGACACCGAGGTGGACGCTCTCGCGCACCGTATCGCGACGGTACCCCAGAACCAGCTGATGATGCAGAAGTTGATGGTCAACCAAGCCCTGTCGAACATGGGCTTGCACACCACCCAGATGATCGCGACCATGCTCGACGGCATGACGCGCCACACCAACGAAGGGCTCAACTTCAAGCGTCGATCGGAAGACGTGGGCTGGAAGCAAGCCGTCGACGAGCGCGACCAAGGCACGTTTGATTGGTCGTCCAATGAGCCGATCAAGAGCAACCGGTGACTGCCTCTCGCTGCGGCTGCATTGCCTCCGCGGCGCGCCGGATGCTAAGCGCGCGGTCAAATCGCAGCACCTATTCGCAGAACATGTAGAGACAAAAACCCGATGACCAAGCCCGCCCTGCTCCAGACCGGCGCCATGATGCCACTTATTGAAAACGGCGCAGCCGAGAGCTTCGTCGTGCACCGCTTCGCCGACCACGCCGATCGAAAAGCGTTCCTCGCCCAACACGGCCGCGATATCGTGGCGGTGTCGACGGGTGGCCACACCGGCGTCAAAGTCGACGACGCTTTCATGGCGCAACTGCCGAACCTGCGCATCGTCGCCAATTTCGGCGTCGGCTACGATTCGATCGACGCCGCGGCGGCCGCAAAACGCGGTGTCATCGTCACCAATACGCCCGATGTATTGAGCGAGGAAGTTGCCGACACGGCCCTCGGCCTAATGATTATGACCGTTCGTGAGTTCACGCAAGCCGAACGCTATCTACGCGCCGGTCGCTGGGCCAAGGAGGGAGATTATCGCCTCACGCCCGCATCCCTGCGCTCATCGACCCTCGGCATGGTCGGCATGGGCCGGATCGGTCAAGCCATCGCCAAACGTGCGAGCGCTTTCGGCATGCCGATCGTCTATTTCAGCCGTTCCAAGAAGACCGACGTACCGTATCAGTATTATTCCGATCTGATCGCCATGGCGAAAGCTGTCGATATCCTGATGGTGATCACACCGGGCGGCGCCGGCACGGCTAAAATGATCAACGCCGACGTGTTGTCAGCCCTCGGCCCCAAGGGCATCCTGATCAACATGGCGCGTGGCTCAGTCGTCGACGAGACGGCGTTGATCGCGGCGCTCAAGTCCAAAACCATCCAGGCGGCCGGCCTCGATGTGTATTACAACGAGCCCAAAATCGACTCTGAATTCTTGACCCTCGA
>JANOAW010000198.1:0-2786 GCA_031411355.1 Hyphomicrobiaceae bacterium
CCTTGTCGCCCTTGGCTTCGATACCCGAGACGCGCGCCATCATGTGCTGGCCGGCGCCATCGCGAGCTGCCCAGCGCTTCAACGAGGGCACCACGTCGGCCGACGTGACCGCGCTGCCATCATGCCATTTGAGACCGTCACGGAGTTCGAACGACCACGTCTTCTTGTCGTCGGAGAGGCCGTATTTGCCGACCATCTGGGGCTTCGGCTCGTAATTGGCATCGACGCCGAACAGCGTGTCGTAGACCATACCGCCGTGGTAGGCCGACATGTTGGCCGTGGTCCAGATCGGGTCGAAGGTCGGGATATCGCCGTGGAAGACAGCGCGAATGGTACGGTTGGCCGCCGGCTTGGCCTGGCTTCTGCCGATGCTCGGCGCACCGAGCAGCGACACCGCCGCAGCTCCCGTCCCAATCGCCGTCCGCCGCGTGATCCTGGTCATGTGGGGGCTCCTCCCGGTTTCTCCGGACATGAGATAAGCGCGGCATGAGTGGTGTTGGCAAGTCATCTTCATGCGGCCACCTTCGTCGTGTCAGGGTCGACGGTGGAGTGACCGGGGGGCGACCGGGCGACAATTGGCGCTGCATCGTACCTTAGAAACTCCGGAGAAACTCCGGTCGGAATGCGTTAAAGTCGATCAATGAGCTTTTGGACCGCGATCGCCGATTGGTTTGGCACATCGACGCCCGCCGCTGTGGCGGCCGGCGGCGTTGCCCTTACGTCCGAGCGCACCCTACCGGCTGTGTTTTCCGCCGCAGTCGTGGCGCTCGCCGCCAAAATGGCGAAGGCCGACGGTGTCGTGGTCGGGGTCGAAATCGAAGCCTTCGAGCGGGCGTTCCGGTTCGACCAACGCGACGCCCGAAATGTGTCGCGACTGTTCGATCTAGCGCAACGCGATACGGCCGGCTTCGAGGCGTACGCCGACCAGATTTCACGCAGCGCCGGCGGTGATCGCGCGCTTCTGCGCGATGTGATGTCGAGTTTGCTGCACATCGCGACCGCCGACCGCATCCTGCATCCGGCCGAAGATCGTTTCCTCGCAACCGTCGCAGCCAGGTTCGGCTTGAGCGACAGTGACTACCGCCACGAACGCGCGCAATTCATCGCCGATCCAGACAGTCCCTACGACGTCCTCGGCCTGCACCCTTCGGCTGGAGACGACGATATTAAACGACGGCATCGCAAGCTGGTGCGCGAGACGCATCCGGACCTCTTGATCGGTCGCGGCGTGCCGGCGGGTATGATCGTGATCGCGACGCGGCGGCTCGCCGCCCTCAATGACGCGTATGCCGTCGTCGCCAAGGAGCGTGGCTTGTGATTCCAGGGCTCGAGACCGATACGATGGCGCGGCACTTCGACGCCGACAGCCGGCTCGTGGCCGACATCGTGCCGGCGATCAACGTCGAGGCCCGACGCGGCGTCACGTGCCCGGACATGCTCGTGTTGCACTATACCGGCATGGCCTCGGCCGCGAAGGCGATCCGGTGGCTGGCCGTCGCCGAAAGCCGCGTCTCGTGTCATTACGTGATCGATGACCGTGGCCGCATTACGCAGATGGTTCCCGAGCGATTGCGGGCGTGGCATGCCGGCGTTTCGTCGTGGCGCGGTCAGGTCGATCTCAATTCGGCATCAATCGGCATCGAAATTCAGAACCCGGGGCATGAGGACGGCTATCATGACTTTCCCGAGGCACAGATCGAGGCCGTCGTCGCGCTGGCTCGCGACATCGTCGCGCGCCATGGAATCGCGCCGGCGCGGGTTCTCGCCCACTCCGACATCGCGCCCCTGCGCAAGATCGATCCGGGGGAGAAATTTCCCTGGGCGACGTTGGCTGCAGCCGGCGTCGGACATTGGACGCAGCCGTCGCCGATCACAGCCGGTGCTGTCAGCCTCGGCGCTAGCGATGTCGGCGCGGCCGTGTCGGCTGCGCAAAGGATGTTGGCTGCGTACGGCTACGATGCACCTGAGACGGGCCGGTTCGACATGCAGACCGAATTCGTCGTGCGCGCCTTCCAACGCCATTTCCGTCCCGCGCGGTGTGACGGTCGGCTCGACTTATCGACGCTTGCGACACTCGAGCGCCTGATTGAGGCCGAGGCGATCGCCAGCTGCACCCACGGCGTCAACCAGATCGCAAATTTTTGAGCGTAGTCTGCCGATTAAAGCTTTTGCTTGTATCGGCTTTGCAGTATCCAGAGAGGGTCCTAAACCCTCCGCCGCCCATGTCCCGGAGCAGTCCCCTTGTCAAGCGTCGCCAAACTCGCCCTCACGATCCAGCTCGCCTCCGTCGCAATCGTCGCGTCGAGCCTCGTCGTGACAGCCGCCCCGGGCAATCGTGGGCCTGTAGAACCACAGCCACGCGTGCAGCGGGTGTCTGTGCCCGCAATCTATGCGCCGGGGTCCGTCGTGATCGTCAACGGCGAACGGAAACTGTATTACATTACCGGCAAAGGCGAAGCCTTGCGCTACGGCGTTGCGGTCGGCAAGAATTCCGAGTTGTGGATGGGCCGCACGTTCGTTGCGGCCAAAGCCGTCGATCCAAAATGGATTCCGATCAACGGTGACGACCCGGTGGAAGGCGGCGATCCCGGCAATCCCTTGGGCAAGCGCGCGATGTACCTGGATTGGTCGCTGTTGCGCATTCACGGCACACCGTCGCGCGGATCGATCGGCAGCGCGGTATCGAACGGCTGCATCAGAATGTTGAATGAAGACGTGATGGATCTGTTCGAGCGCGTGCACACCGGCGCGCCAGTCTTTGCGATCAACTCGCGCAAGGACGCCGG
>JANOAW010000199.1:0-1977 GCA_031411355.1 Hyphomicrobiaceae bacterium
GAGAGTTCGCCGACCATCAGCATCAGTTCGTCGATCACGGGCTGGAGATTGCCGAGCGAGACGAACCGCCGTGATGTGATCAGCCGCCGGATCACGCCGGTCTGAATGGCCGATCGCAGATTTTTTACACCGGCTGAAAAATTCAATAGCGCCGGCACGCGACCATAGGCGTTGAGGCCGAACAGCACCACGGGCAGCCCAACCACATTGGGCAGCAGCACACCCACCGTCTCCAAACGCCGCGTATTTTTGGCCAGCTCGGCGCCGAGCACCATGGCGCCGAGGACGAGGCGGCCATAGGTCAGCGGCTGGCGCTCGGGATCTTCGAGGATGACCTTTTTTGCCCCGTATCGGCGCATGGCAAGCAGCAGCGCCGTAAACAACGAGGTCCGACAGGTTTGGGCGTCGAAAACGGCGGGCATGGCACGCAGAGCCTTCAGCGGCTGAAGATGCAGCGAACTGTGCCTGTTCTTCAGGCGGCGTGCAATCTGGTTTGGCGCACGGATCAGCGGCGGCGGGACTGGCACATGGCCGTCGGCGCCGAGTTCGATTGCGATAGCAATGGCTGCCCGGGCTCCTAATTTGCGAGATTTAAGTTGAACGATGACGAAATCAGAGATCTGTTCAAGGATGAGTCAACCAGTGGCTCGGCACGTTCACCTACGCCCGACACGGTCTCGACGACCCGTTTCTGCTGGCGGCGAGAGGCAATACCACGTCAGTCAGACGGCGGACGGCATGTGCCGATTGTGTTCGATGTTCGTTTCGGATGTCGGCATCGGCAAGCGGCGTAACCCATGCTTTACCATAACCCGCGACGTCCGTGAACCTTGTTCAAATTACCTCTTGCAAAAGCGGCTGTGCTTCGGCATATTGCCGTCATGAACTGAGTTCACCGAGATCGGGCCTGAGCGATCGAGTGTCGGAAATCGCCGACAGGATCGAAAAATTCAGCCGAATATTAAGTCTTGTATGCTGCAATCGGACGGAGGTGGCGCATGATCAACCACCTGCAGGCCGAACCGGTCAGAAATTTGAACTAAGTTCACGTGTCGCCGACCAGCGTCGCCTGCCAGTAGCGCGTCATCTCAAAGGCCAACCCATGCTCAAGACCCTGACCACCATCCTCCGCGGCGCCGCGGCCGAAGCCGACGAATCTATTTTTGATGCCAATGCCACCCGCATTCTTGCCCAACAGTTGCGCGACGCCGCCACGGCGCTTGAACATTCCAGGCGCGAACTTGCGTGCGCGATGGCCCACCGGGACAGCGAAAAACGAGCGGTTGAGGCCCTCGACACGCGCAAATCCGAGTTGGAGCGGTCAGCGATCGATGCCCTCAACGGCAATCGCGAGGATCTGGCCTCCGAGGTCGCAGCCATCCTTGCCGCCATCGACGACGAACGCCGCGAGCGTGACGATGCGATGACTCGCTTCGACATCGAAATTGCGCGTCTGCGCCAGATGACCGACGACGGCCGCCGCCGTCTCGGCGATTTGCGGCGCGGTCTCGAAATGGCGCGCGCGCAAGAATCTCTGCGCCGTGCCGGTGCCAATGGCCGCCGCGCACTTTCGACGGGCAAGGGCGCTTTGCGCGAGGCCGAGGCGACCCTGGCAAAGATCCGCGAGAACAATCAGAAATGCCACGACGAACATCGCGCGCTCGAAGAACTCGAGAATGTCCAGAGCGGCAAGGATCTCGACACGCGGCTCGCCGAAGCCGGTTTCGGCCCCAACCAGAAGACCAAGATCAACGACGTCATGGCCCGTCTGAAGGCCTCGGCCGCGCGAGAAACCGAGACCCGTGATGGCGCACCCAAACCTGCTGGAGGCGCTCAGTGACCGTACAAGTGACCGCCCAGGTGCGACAAGCTCGGCCCAATTTCGGCGCCCGCACGCATCCGCTCGACGCCAATCCTAACCAGTCCACCGAGAACAGGATCTACGCCATGAACCCCTCGACGCCATCGACCTCCATG
>JANOAW010000200.1:0-5178 GCA_031411355.1 Hyphomicrobiaceae bacterium
CCAGAAGCCGGGCACGTGCGCCGCCGGTCAGCACCATCGTCGGCGCGCCGCCGCTGCGATTGACGACACCCATGTCGCGCCATGCGACACCTCGGTTCATACCGGTGCCCAGGGCTTTCGAGCACGCTTCTTTGGCGGCGAAACGCTTGGCGTAGGATGCGATGCGGCCGAGTTTGCCGTCCGATCGGGCACGTTCGACGTCGGTGAAAATGCGCTTCAAAAAGCGGTCACCGTATTTCTCGATCGATGCGTCGATGCGTCTGATATCGACGATGTCACTGCCGATGCCGATGATCATGCGCCACTCGTGCAGTTCGTTTCGCCGCGCAGCGTAGCACGCGCTCAGACGCTGCGCACCAAACGGGTGGGGCGCGCGTGGAGACGGGCAGTCTCGTCCCGCCGGGGGTTGGTCATGCGGCTGCTGCGATAGCCGCTGATCAGATTGAACGTGAGGCCGTAAAACAGCACGCCGCTCAACAGCGCGATTGGCAAGGCGCCGATCATCACCGGTTTCCAGACGGGCCATAACGCGCCGTAGACAGCCGACAACGTCTTGGCACCAGGGGTCAACAGTCCCACACGCAGTTGGTCGAGGGTCGCCGTGAGTTCCTGGATGGTCAAGGTTTCGTGTGGGCCGACGGCGAGACTGCCGAGCCAATGACTGCCGAGCCAAAGCAACGGCAGAGACAACGGATTGGCCCAGAAAGTGCCGAGAAGTGCGGCGGGGACGTTGCCGCGCAGCATCCATGTGATGAGGCCCGCCAGCAAAAATTGGATGCCGAGGATCGGCAACGTGGCAACGAAGACGCCGACGGCGACGCCGAGCGCCAGGCCATGGGCTGATCCACCCAACCGAAGCACGCGCCACCCGAGATAGCGGGCGGAGCGCGCAAAGCTTCGCCGCGGCCAGACGGCCATCCGAAGGCTCGTCCGCCACGAAGGCGGATGGCGCGGCGAAAACAGCATGTTGCGAAACTAGGCCTCCCTCGAGCGATAGAGGGTGAGCTAGCTGATTTGCGCGGCCCCCCAAAGCGGAGGGTCTTGTCGGCATGGCCGCGAATCAATCGATGTGTGTTTTAAGTGACGCCGTGACGGCATGGATGAAAACGAAGTCGTGCAATGCAGCCGTCATTTGCAATCGGATACGATTGCCTGACCGCTGGTGCCGCCGCGAATTTGGCAGGTTTTGCCGTCCGACCGTTGGCAACGTGGTCCCAAGCCACCTTCTTCAATGAAAAACAAGCCACCTTCGCAGCTCTGCAGTCCGCCCGATTGCGGGGCAGGTTGCTCGGATTGTTTGTCGGTGTTCTTTTTGCGTTGCGCGACCGCGCCGTCGATCCCCATCGCGCTGAAGACGAGCACAACGGTCAAGCAAATATAGCGCATTTAACATCTCCCAACGGTTGTCGACAGACGAGTTGCATCAGATTTCAAGCGCAACCTCAAGGCAGAATCTATCCGTTGGTGGAAAGATTCGTGTCAGCGCGAAACTAGCTTCTCATTTCGTCTCTTCGAACAGTTCGCGACCGATCAGCATGCGCCGGATTTCGCTGGTGCCGGCGCCGATTTCGTACAACTTCGCGTCACGGAGCAGGCGCCCTGTCGGATAATCATTGATATAGCCGTTGCCGCCGAGAATCTGCATGGCGTCGAGGGCGATTTTTGTCGCCTTCTCGGCTGCGAACAGGATTGCGCCGGCTGAGTCCTTGCGCGTGGTCTGTCCGCGATCGCAGGCCTTTGCGACCGTGTAGACGTAGGCCCGCGCGGCGTTCATCTCAGTGTACATGTCGGCGATTTTGGCCTGGATCAGCTGAAAAGTGCCGATTGGCTGGCCGAACTGTTTACGCTCGTGGATGTAGGGGACGACCACATCCATGGCTGCCTGCATGATGCCGATGGGGCCTGCCGCCAACACCGCGCGCTCGTAGTCGAGGCCCGACATCAGCACGTTCACGCCGCGGCCGACCTCGCCGAGAATATTTTCGGCCGGCACTTCACAATCTTCGAAGACGAGCTCGCCTGTCGATGAGCCGCGCATGCCGACTTTGTCGAGCTTCTGGGCAACCTTGAAACCCTTGGTCGAGGTGTCGACCAGAAAAGCCGTGATACCGCGCGAGCCGGCAGCAAAATCGGTCTTGGCGTAGACGACGATCACCTGCGCATCCGGGGAATTGGTAATCCACATCTTAGTGCCGTTGAGCACGTAGCGATCGCCTTTCTTGTCGGCGCGCAACTTCATCGACACGACGTCGGAGCCCGCATCGGCCTCGCTCATGGCAAGGGACCCGACGTGCTCGCCAGAGATCAATTTGGGCAGGTAGGCGCGCTTCTGGGCGACTGTTCCGTTGCGCCTGATCTGGTTCACGCACAAATTCGAATGAGCGCCATAAGACAGGCCAACCGATGCCGAGCCACGGGAGATTTCCTCGACCGCAATGCAGTGCTCGAGATAGCCGAGTCCGGAGCCGCCGAATTCCTCCTCGACCGTGATGCCGTGCAGTCCGAGGTCTCCCATCTTGGGCCAGAGTTCGCGGGGGAAACGGTCAGTCTTGTCGATCTCGGCTGCGATCGGGGCGACATGGTCGGCTGCAAAAGAGCGGATCGAATCGCGCATCTGATCGGCGGTTTCGCCGAGTCCGAAGTCGAGCGTCGGATAGTCGTTGCGGAGCATGGGCGAGCCTCGTCAGACGATGATCGTCGGCACGTTGGTAGGGCTGACCGGTTCGTTGGGCAAGGACCGGCGCGGCCGGTGGCGACGTCGGCTGATGCTTGACGTGGGGCGTGCGGCGGTCGAGCATTCAGGCTTGAGACACCGAGGTGCACATGGCCGACAATCGTAAAACTGTTCTGATCATCGAAAGTATGTCGGCCGCTGGGCGCTCGTTGCTCGATGGGCGTGCGGATGTTCGCGTGGTGACGTTTCCGATTTCGAGCACGCGCGCGGAACTGATGGCGATCCTCGATCGGGAACCGCGCGTGGACGCAATGGTCCTCGGTGCGCAACGGATTGGTCCAGATGAGCTTGCGGCTGCGCGACAGCTCTCGGTCATCGCGCGTATCGGTGTCGGCTATGATGCGATCGACATGGCCGCTGCGACCACAGCCAAGGTGCCGGTCATGACGACAGGGACGGCAAATTCGCCCTCGGTCGCGGAGAAAGCGCTGTATTTCATGCTGACGCTGGCCAAGCGCGGCGCTCACATGGACGCGGTCGTGCGTGAACATCGCTGGTGGGACCGGCTCACTGATATGCCGGCCGATCTCGGTGGAAAAACTGTTCTGGTGGTGGGTTTCGGTCGCATCGGGTCGCGTACGGTCAAACGCTGCCTCGCATTCGACATGACCGTTCTGGTGAGCGATCCGTTCGTCGAGGCCAGCGCTATCGTGGCCGCCGGCGCCGAACCTGTGACGTCGCTCGATGCGGCGCTGCCGCGCGCGGATTTCGTCACGCTGCATTGCCCGAAATCGGCTGCCACGACCGGCTTGATCGGTGCGAAACAGTTGGCTGCGATGAAGCCGTCGGCTTTCGTGATCAACACGGCGCGCGGCGGCATCGTCGATGAAACTGCATTGGCTCACGCATTGGCGCACAAACAGATTGCCGGCGCGGGTCTCGATGTCCTGGCTGACGAGCCTCCGAATGCCGACAACCCGCTGTTCCAGTTTCGCAACGTCGTATTGGCGCCGCACATGGCCGGCGTCACGACGGAGGCCGCGAGCCGGATGGCCGAACAGGCCGCTCGCAATCTGCTCAGTGTGTTCGACGGCAAGATATTGCGCGACAATGTGGTCAACCGCGACGTCCTCGGTTGATCGAGCCGTCACGAGGCTCAGACGGCCAGCGCCATGCCGTCTCGTCCGGGATCGGCTGCGCCGTCGCAGACGCCGTCGACGATGCGAATACCGTGCAGGCCGGCAAAGTAGAAGTTGAACGGCGATCGCCGAACCGGATAACCGCGACGGATCAGATCGGCCTCGGTGGATCGCAAGATGCGGTTGGTGATCCAGACGGTGTCGCTGGTGGCGCAGATGCGTGGCGCCGAGATTGCTTCCAACGCTGACATGCCGAAGTCCACGACGTTGACGATCGCCTGCAGGATGCCCGGCGTGATGTACGTGCCGCCAGGTGCGCCGACGATAAAGAACGGCGCGCCGTCCTTGAACACGATGGTCGGCGCCATCGAGGAGATGCGGGCTTTGCCGGGCATGATCGAGCCCGGGCGCCCGGGCCGCGGGTCGAAGGCTGCCATGGCGCCGTTGTACATGAAGCCTAGGCCGTCGGTGACGACGCCCGAGGGCGTGCCCAGGGTGTGGGTCAGGGATACGCACATGCCCGATCGATCGACGGCGCAGACTTGCGTCGTATCGGCACTTTCGGGCGGCGACAGTCGTGGCACGTGTATTTTTTCTCCGCGCTGAATGCGCTCGGCCAGCGAGCGGACATATTCTGTCGAGGTCAATGTCGCGACAGGGACATCGACAAATTTCGGATCGCCGAGATGCCGATCGCGGTCGACGGCCCCGAACTTCATCGCCTCAGCAAGCGTGGCGATAAACTCGGGGCTGTTATGGCCCATGCTGCGCAAATCGAACTGCTGCAGTATGCCTAGCATTTGCAGCAACATAACTCCGCCGCCGGGAGGCCCGTTGGTCGCGATCTCAAATCCGCGGTAGGTGCCGGAGAGAGGTGCTTGCGTCTCGGTCCGGCAGGCAGCCAAGTCGACGCCCGAGATCAAGCCGCCGTGTGCCGCCATATCGGCGCTGATGGCGCGTGCAAGTCGGCCGGAATAAAAATCCTCAACGCCTTCAGCCGCCAGGCGAGACAGCGTTTCAGCCATGTCGGGGTTCTTCAGCATGTCACCGACCTGATGAAGTTTGCCATTGGGTCTCGTATATATTTTCCGTGTGGATGGAAAATGGGTCAGGCATTCGGCATGGGGCGCGCGGCCTTCCGTCGGCACCTGGTTCCAGAATGCGGCCATGTGCGGCCGAACCATGACGCCGTCTCGGGCGTACGTGATCGCCGGCTGAAGCAGATCAGCGATGTCGCGTGTGCCGTAGCGCTGCAACGCGTCGTCCAAGGCTCGGAGTGTCATCGGGCTGGCGATGGCACCGTAGCCTAATTCGTTGGCGCGGTCGGCGAGGATGAAACCGAAGCCATCCTCGGTTTCGCCGACC
>JANOAW010000201.1:0-2083 GCA_031411355.1 Hyphomicrobiaceae bacterium
TTTGGCGTGCCGCAGCTCCCAAGTGCTGGTTTGATAGGGCGTGCCCGGCCGGCGAGGCTTCGTGCCTGGGCGGTTGGAGGGCACCTTCGAGCGTGGTCGATTTGTAGTCATAAGAACTAATACGACAACCGATTGTGAATATACAAGATCGGCACGACCGCCTTAGGCGCGGCGTGCGAGCGTGTGCCCAGGTCCAGGAGGTGCCTTACGTCCCGCCGCAATTGTCGACGTGTCGACCCGTCATCAGGTGTCGTCGATGGTGCTCCACACTCCAAAAGGCAGCCAGCGCGCTGCGTCAGCATCCGCATCGAATACGGGTTGCTGAATTGTCCGCAGTGCAGCGACAGACGACTGCAAATTCTAACGGCGCTGCCAGCTGGTCGCGGACAGGGAGGCTAGGCCGAGCGAAACGAGTGCTTCGGTCTTTTCGGCGATCACGGTCTCGACCGAATAGGCTTTGATCGTGGGCGCCGGTCCATCGAGCATCACCGGAGATGTGATGTCGATCGGCCCCGGCGTGATGGCGTCACCGAAGCCGATGTCGATTTGGATCGGCACTTGTGTCTTGTCGATCGTGGCCGTCGTGCGAATGCGCACCCAGCCATGGGCTTGGTCGCTGCGGATCGGTTTGGCTTTCACGCCGGCGGCGTCGAAGATGACGCCGTCATCGTCGATACTGTTGCAGCGCAGATGGCGCGGAAGGTCTCGCCGATGGCAGCCGCGTCACTATTGCCATGGCCGAGCAGATCGAGATCGCGGGTCGGCCGGAATGGATCGTCGAGCCAAGTGGCAAACAGCATGGCACCCTTCAGGACAAAGGTCACGCTCGGGCGAGCAGCTTAACCGGCAGAGCAGGCGTTCGGGTTTAATAGCACCTAAAAGACGTTATGTGTCGTCTATACGGCCAAGCGCGGCCGGGCCAAAGTGACCGTCGAGATTATGCCAGAAAGGGCTCCCCCACGATGACCGGAAAAGCTGTCGCGGTCGTCCAATCCTCACAGGTCGTGCTGCCGACACTCATCGAAGCCGGTGGCCAGCGCTTGCGCCGCCGCGTCGTCGAGTTCTTCGGCGCCACCATCCGCAACGACAACACACGCAAGGCCTACATGAAGGCCTGCGGCGCCTTCTTCGATTTCCTCGACACCCTCGCCGAACGCGACGAACTGGACGACCTGAAGCCCGTGCGCGGCGTTGCCGATATCGACGCGGTCCACGTCGCCGCCTGGCTCGAAGCCTTGCAAGCCGATGAGCTGTCGGTGCCGACCCAGAAACAGTATCTGGCCGCCGTGCGCATGCTGCTCGACCACCTCACCACCGGCGGCTTCATCCCCTTCAATCCGGCCCTGTCGGTCAAGGCGCCGCGCCAGCAGACCCACAAGGGCAAGACCCCCACCCTGTCGGCCGACGAAGCCGGCGAGCTGCTGCGCTCAACACCGGCTACAGCGTTTTCGACCCCGGCTCCTACAACGTCCAATTCGGCATTTCCGACAGCGGCGACACCATCTCGCTGACCACCACCATCAAGATTGACAATCCCTTCGGCCTGGACGGCTTCGACTTCTCCTGGCTCGACGATCTGGTCACGCTCGGCGGCGGCGGCGACTGGTTCTCGTGGGATTTCTTTTCCGCCGATATGAACTGGTGGGATCCGATCCTGCTCGACCTCGACGGCGACGGCGTCGACATCACGCCGCGTCAGGACTCGACGGCGTATTTCAATCTCGATACGGACGGGTTTAAGGAACAGACGGCGTGGATGGGCCGCGGCGACGGCATGCTGGTCATCGACCGGCCGGCGGCCGGCGGCACAGGCGCGGGCGACGGCAACATCACGCGGCTGGACGAGATTTCCTATTCGACCACGCCCGGCCAATCCGACATGGACGGCCTCAGGGCCAACTACGACACCAACCACGACAACGTGTTCAACGCCGCCGACGCCGAATGGTCGAAGTTCCGCGTCTGGAAGGACGCCAACACCGACGCGCTCGTGGACGCGGGCGAACTGGTCACGCTGGCGTCACTCGGCATCACATCGATCAGCCTCGTGCGCGACACGCAGAAGTTTAGCCTCGCCGATGGC
>JANOAW010000202.1:0-1564 GCA_031411355.1 Hyphomicrobiaceae bacterium
CGGCGAACGGCGACTCGCTGTCGAACACGAAGCGTCCATCACCGCTCTGCGCAGGCTCGACGGTTCCGTCCGCGCGCACGACCTCGACCGTGGACGGAAGCAGCGTGCGATCGCGCTCGTCGACGACGACGACCTCGAGCCGCCCCGCGAGCGTTCCTCCCGAGACGCCGGGATCGAAAAGCCGCACGACAGCGGCACCGGACGCGGCGCGTTGTTCGGTGTCGAGCGACTTGATACTGGTAATCGTTGCCGAGGCGTTGGCCGGAATCGTGACGAGCGAAAGCTCCATCACTTCGGTAGCGAGGTATCTGATACCGCCACCTTTCATGATTTCGTAGCCGTCTTCCATGGCGCGGAAGCCGATGGAGACGGCAGTAACGAGCCGGGCCTTGACGGATTGCCACGCCTCATCGACGCGGTCCTTCAATGCGCCGGGCTCGGTGATCTGAGGCAGGCTCGCCTCGAACGTGATGCCTTTGGCAGTCGGCGCGTCGAAGGTGACGGTACCTACGGGCTTGTCGGCCTTGTGCTGCCACAGCAGCGGCATGGGGTTCTTGAACCTGACGCCGGTTGGGACAACGATGTCGCCGACACGATCGGGCTCGGGCGTCGTCGCAACGCCGCGGATGATTCGCTGGCCGTCGTCAATCGACTTCACGGTCAGCAGTGAATATGCGAAGTCTTTTTTCATGGCTCGGAAACGAAAAAGCCCGCCGGGTTAGGGCGGGCTTGTGTGGAATGGGGCGGGCTAGACGGTGAAGAACTGGTACTTCGGCGCCGTCTCGGTCGCAGCGTTCGGCATGACGGCAACCGCCATCGCAAGGGCCACGGCGCCGTCGATGCGCCCCGTTTTCTTGCCCTTCACGAACTTGCGGTTCTCGGCCGGGTCGGTCGTTACCGTCGCGTTGTCCATGCACATGTTCATTACTGGATGCATGCCGTGTCGCAGCTTGCGGGCCAGCAAGAGGGATTCAAGCTCCCGGATGGCCGGCGACATGCCGACGAAACCTTGTCCGATTTCCTTGAACTTGAGCATTTCGTCTTCGGTGAAGCCGGCCTTTTCCAGCCACGGCCGCAGGAAGCGCATGTTCCAGCGGTCGAAGCCGATCGCGACCACTCTGCATCGGTCGAAGACACCGCGCAGGTATTCGGCAACAAACTCGTACTCGACACTGCCGCCCGGCGTTGTTTGTAAATGCCCTTGGCTGTGCCACAGGTCGTATGGCACGCGATCCCGGCGAGCCTTCTCGGCGAGCCCCTCGGACGGTAGCCAGAACGTCGGGCGCACGTCCCAGGCGTTTTCCCGGCGGCTGGTCAGGACAAGCGCAGTCAGGTCCGACACCGCCGACAGGTCGAGCCCGCCGTAGACCTCGCGCCCCTCGAAGTCCGGCAGCGGATCGGCGCCGTTTTCTTCCCATACCGTGCGCGAGACGAAAGGGCTGCGCGCCTCGATGCGCTGATTTGCTATGAGGTTCCTGTAAGCCGCCTCGCCGCTCGGCATGCGCTTCGCATCCGACGCTTGCCGCAAGACCTCTTCCTTGTTCATGAAGTCGTCGAAGTGCGG
>JANOAW010000203.1:0-1825 GCA_031411355.1 Hyphomicrobiaceae bacterium
CGCCGCTGAATTTTCAAACTTCCATAGGGAGCGCCAATACAATCAAGCAATAATCAGGCTTGATGATGCGCAGGCAGCCGCGAGACTCACCCTCATGTTCTCTGGAACTTAGGAGCAGTTAAGCAACTCGACACCTTCCTACGGCGGCAGGTCGAGTCGGTGCATCTTGGAAGCGGCAAAGGTCCGGCGAACCCTCGCAGAAATTGAACGCCGAGCAGGCAGCTGCGCGAAACGGCGCCATGAGATGCCGCAATACTCATGTCGCAACGTGACAGGCCACACGGACCCCGTTCAGTTGACGCGCAACTGGAAACGTCTGCTTGCAGGCCTCACGCACGAACGAGCAGCGCGGGTGAAAATGGCACCCTGACGGTGGATTGATCGGGCTCGGCACTTCGCCCGACATTGGCGATCGCGCGCGGTTCGGCTTTTCCACGTCCGGAATCGTGTCCAGCAGCAAGCGCGTATACGGATGCTTCGGGCGGGCAAAAATCTGCTCAGCCGGCCCGCTCTCGATGATCCGGCCGAGATACATGATCGCGAGATCGTCGGAGAGGTGGCGGACAACGGATAGATTGTGGCTGATGAAGAGGTAGGTCAGGCCAAATTGTTTCTGCAGGTCTGTCATCAAATTGAGGATCTGGGCCTGCACGGACACATCGAGTGCCGACGTCGGTTCGTCGCAGACCAGGAAATCGGCTTCCGTCGCGAGCGCACGCGCAATCGAGATGCGTTGACGTTGTCCGCCGGAAAATGCGTGCGGATACCGGTCCGCATCGCTGCGTGCGAGCCCGACCGTTTCCAATAGATCGCCGACGCGCCTGTCGATCGCCTTTTCAGTGTCTAACAAGCCGAGTTCGCGGATCGGTTCACCGATGATCGCCCCGCAGCGCCAGCGCGGATTGAGACTCGCATACGGATCCTGGAAGATCATCTGCACGCGTGGCGGCGCGACGCTGCCATCGGCTCGAGCGAGTGGCGCGAATGTGAGCGTGCCCGCCGTCGGCGCTTGCAGGCCCGAGACCATCTTGGCGACGGTCGACTTGCCGCAACCAGATTCACCGACGATGCTGAATGTCGTACCGCGCCGGATCGAGAACGAGACGTCGTCGACGGCGCGAACGATCCGTCGTCCGCTGCCCGATACCGTACGCGACAACCACGAGGCCGAGACGTCGAAATGGCATGACGCATGAGTGACGGTGAGCGCAGACGTATCATCCATGCGCGCCTCCCGACAGCGGCCGGTGGCACGCGACGGCATGGCCCTGTGCCAGGTCGAACCGCGGGGTCATTTCCCGGCATGTGTCGATTGAGCGACTGCAGCGCGGGTGGAACGCGCAGCCGCGCGGGATCGCATTGAGCCGCGGCATGGTGCCGTCGATCTGCGTCAGTGCGGCACGTCGCACGTGCACGCTCGGAATCGAGGCCATCAGGCCGGCCGTATAGGGATGTTGCGGCGCGCGGAGCACCTGCGACACTGGCCCCATCTCGACGATACGTCCAGCATACATGACCGCGACACGGTCTGCCGTCTCGGCGATCACGCCCATATCGTGTGTGACCAGCATGACGGCCGTGGCGTGATTGCGACAAAGGCGCTTCAGCAGCGTGGTGATTTGCGCCTGGATCGACACGTCGAGCGCCGTCGTGGGTTCATCGGCGACGACAAGCCGCGGTCCCGCGCAGAGTGCCAGCGCGATCACCACGCGTTGCCGCATGCCGCCGGAAAACTGATGCGGGTATTGATCGATCCGCAATTCGGGCGATGGAATGCCGACGTCGGCGAGCAACTGCATGGCACGTGCCCGGGCTTCTCCGCGGC
>JANOAW010000204.1:0-1553 GCA_031411355.1 Hyphomicrobiaceae bacterium
GAGGCGGGCCTGGAAGTGATCCTGCAGGTTCTCGCCCACCCCCGGCAGTTCGTGCCGGACATCGATGCCGGCGCGCGTCAGCACGGCCCCGGAGCCGATGCCGGACAACTGCAGGATATGGGGCGATCCGAATGCGCCTGCCGACAAAATTATTTCGCGCCGAGCCCGGATCGTGGTCGGGCTGCCATCGACACGGGCCAAGACAGCGACGGCGCGCTTGCCTTCAAGCAGAACGCGCTCCGTGACCGCTTGCGTGATGACGGTCAGGTTCTTGCGCGAGCGGACGGGATGAAGATAGGCGACCGCCGACGAGCAACGCCGGCCGCGGCGGTTGGTCAGCTGAAAATAACCGACCCCTTCCTGCGACGCGCCGTTGAAATCGCGCGTGAAGGGTATGCCGTCGGCGCGGCAGCTTTGAATGAAAGCCTCGCACAGCGGGTTTTCCATGCGCACGTCGTCGACACCGAGCGGGCCATCGCTGCCGTGGTGCTCGTCGCCGCCACGCACTTGGCCCTCGGCTTTGCGGAAGTAGGGCAGGACGTCCTGATGTGACCAGCCGACGTTGCCCAACTGGCGCCACACGTCGTAATCCTGGGCCTGGCCACGGATGTAGAGCAGGCCGTTGATCGACGACGATCCGCCAAGCACGCGACCGCGCGGTTGATTGATCGAGCGGCCGTCGAGGTGGGGCTCGGGCTCCGAGGGAAATTGCCAGGTGACGGAGGGGTTTGGGACATTGCGGTAGTAGCCCGCGGGAATATGGATCCAGATGTTGCGATCCGATCCACCGGCCTCGAGCAGTGCAACCGTCACGGAGGCATCCTCCGACAGGCGGTTGGCGATGGCGCAGCCGGCAGAACCTGCGCCGACGATGACATAGTCGAAGGTCTGCTCGGTCATAGAAAACGGGTCTCGTGCGTTCGAGGTGGACGACCGAGATTAGCCTCAAATCGGACGACGCGACCAGAGGGCTGGTGGTCATTCACAGCCAAACACGCTGAGCGACTGGTTTCGTTGCGTTTGAAATCGTAGGGTTTGGCATGACCACGCCGATCGATTCCGGACTGCGAACGCTCGATGTCGAACGCGAGGGGCTGGATGCTCTGCGCGCGGCATTCGCATCCGACCTGGGCCGCGCCTTTGCGCGCGCCGTGGCAGCTATCGCCGCAGCCAAAGGCCGTGTCATCGTCTCTGGCATCGGCAAAAGTGGCCACGTCGGCCAGAAAATCGCGGCGACGTTCGCCTCCACTGGCACACCGGCGTTCTTCGTGCACCCATCCGAGGCGAGCCACGGCGATCTCGGCATGGTGACTCGTGACGACGCCATCCTTGCGCTGTCGTGGTCCGGCGAGACCATCGAACTCGGCAACATCATCGCCTATTCGCGCCGCTTCGACGTGCCGTTGATCGCCATCACGTCGAACGCGACCAGTGCGCTTGGCAAACAAGCCGACGTCGTGCTCGAATTGCCGAAAGTGAAGGAGGCCTGTCCGCACGGGCTGGCGCCGACTACGTCGACCACAATGCAGTTGGTCATCGGCGACGCCCTGGCC
>JANOAW010000205.1:0-7150 GCA_031411355.1 Hyphomicrobiaceae bacterium
GGCGAAATCATGGAACTCTTCGCCGAAACGAACTTTGAAAAAACCTTCCTGGATGCCGAAATTCTTGTTCCAGACGATACCCTCGAACAGGGGGTATGCGAAACCGACGATCAGGCCGGTCGCGACGCACTGCGGCCAGAATTTCGCGCGTTCCGCGATGCCGCCCGAAATGATGGCAGGGACCGCCGCAGCGAACGTGCACAGGAAAAAGAATTTGACCAGGCTCAATCCCTGGCCGTCGAAACCAGGTGCGCCGCCGTTCAAACCTTCGGCGCCGACGAAGAACTTGACGCCATAGGCGATCGAGTAGCCGATGACGAAGTACATGACCGTCGAGATGGCGAAATCCGTGATGATTTTCACCAGGGCGTTGACCTGGTTTTTATGTCGGACCGTGCCGACTTCCAGAAACGCGAAGCCGCCGTGCATGGCGAAAACGAGAATCGCGCCCATCAGCAGGAACAAGACGTCCGTGCCGGTGGACAATGTTTCCACTGTCAGCGGTGTTTGTGGTGGCATCGACGTCTCCCCCGAGATGCGCCTCATTTGGAGGCTCTGATACTGCCGTGTTTTAGGGCAGAAAGCGCATCAGCCGTCCAGCATACCGATGGTTAATTGGGCAATAGGTCGCGGTGGCGCAAGATTGGGCGCAAAATCTGTTCGAGGATCGAGATCTCACGGCGGCGCGCAACCATCAGCCATGGCTGCGAAGCCCGGCTGCCGGCAATTGTCGCGGCGCATAAACGGCGGCGCAATTCAGCGCCCCTCGCGCCACCATGCGAGCGAGATGAAGGCAAGCAGTGCCGCGAGGGCGGCGAGACCCGTGAACATCGGCGTCACCTTGACGCCCCGGGTGACGTAGGCTTCGCGATCCTTGAGGCCGAGCCAGCCGGAGCCCGCAAGAACGCGCGCCCCCTGAAGCAACGACACGCGCGGAACGTCAATCGCACCGGTGGCCGCAGATAGAAGCCCGACACCACGCGTCCAATACACGCCGCCACCAGTCGCCGTCGCAAGCGGCTGCATTTTTTCAGCCGTTGCGACCACCTCGCTCATTTCCCGTGCATCTTCCAAGCCCGCGTGGGCAACGGCGGTCAACGGCCCCGATTGCGACGCCGTCTGCATTTTATAAAGGCCCGGCGCTTTGACATCGAGCACGGTGCGGAACAATCCAGGCCCCACTTTTTCGAGCCGCACCTCGCTGTTCTCAGCCCCGGGCGCCGAAATCGACACGGCAGCGACGGTCTCTTCCATCGTGCGCCGCTCTATCGTGATCTTCAGCCCACGCGGTGTCGCGATCAGCCGCTCCTCTTCCAAGTCTGGCTCCTTCATCAGCCAATGCGCGGTGCGACGCAGCATGTCGCTGTGCGGCCCGCCACCGTCGTAGCCGCGCGCCCAGAGCCAGGCATGATCCGACGTCAGCAACGCGACGCGGCCCTTGCTCTTTCGGTTGAGAACCAGCAGCGGACGATCGTCGGCGCCGTTCATGACATTGCGCCCTTCCCGCACCGACACATCGACCTGACGCAGCCAAATGCCCCACTTCGGGTCCTTGTCGCTCGCGCCCGGCAACCCCCGCGTGACCGGATGTTTCAGGCCGTCTTCGGACAGCTTGGCCTTGAACGGCTTTTCGAGCACGCGACCGCTCGGCATCGCCGGCAGCACCCGCTGAAGGAACGTGCGCGCCAGACTTCCAGGCCCGGCGTAATCATCGCCGACGGCGACCAGCAATGCGCCGCCGCCCTCGACATATTGATTGATCGATTCGTAATAATCCGGCCGCAGAATATTGTCCCGGTTCTGATACCGATCAAAGATGATCAGATCGAATTCCTTGATCTTCTGTACGAACAGTTCCTGGGTCGGAAACTGGATCAGCGACAGCTGATGGACGGGCGTGCCGTCGAGCTTGGACGGCGGCCGCAGAATAGTGAAGTGCACAAGATCGACGGCGGCATCCGACTTGAGCAGGTTGCGCCAGGTTCGCTCACCCGCATGCGGTTCGCCCGACACCAGCAGGACGCGCAGATTTTCACGCACCCCATCGGCCGTGACGATGACACGGTTGTTGGCGGCAGTCAGCTCCCCCGGTGCGACTTCGAGTTCGATTTCGACGATGTTCTGACCAGCATGCGGGAACGGCATCGCCAGCGTGACCGGGCGTCCGATGGTGGCACGCTTGGTTTCATCGGCAAGCCCTTCGCGACGCACTTTCAACGTCACCTGATCGGCGCCCGCTGGCCGCCGGCCGTTCTCGACCACTTTGACCTCGATGTCGCGGGTCGTACCGACGATGCCGAATTTGGGCGCCTTGGTAACCTCGATGCGACGATCGAACTCGTCGGGTTTACCCGTCAGCAGCGTGTGCACGGGGGCATCGAAACCGAGTGCGCTCGCGGCCTTCGGCACGTCGTGCACCTGCCCGTCCGTGATCATGATCACGCCGGCCAGACGGTCCGTCGGTGTGTTCGCGAGTGCGCGGTTCAAGTCGACGAACAGGTTGGTTCCGGACGGGCCGTCACCGGTCGGCTTCGCAGCCGTGACATAGCGAACGTCGAGATTGGGGATCGCCTTCAGTTTCGCCTCGAGGTCGCGCTTGATGTCGGCCGTCACCTGTTGGCGATCGGCAATGGTCTGGCTGGTCGATTCATCGACCACCACGACCGCGATGTTGGCGAGGCTCTCGCGTTGCTCTTCGCGCAGCGTCGGATTGAGCAGCGCGAGCAACAACGAACTCAAGGCCAGAGCCCGCAGCAGGCCGCCGCGCTGGCGCCGCAACAGCAGGAACACAGCCAGCAGCAAGGCGATGCCGACCGCCGCCCAGAAGATGGGGAGCGGCAGCAGCGGTGATGTTTCGATGGTCCAATTCATACGTTTCACTCAGGTCGAAGTTCGGGACTGCATCGGAAACTGGCGGTCATTCGCGACGCACATCACGGTCAATTCCCCAGCCGCTCGAGTAGCGCTGGCACATGCACCTGATCAGCTTTGTAATTGCCGGTCAGGGCGTACATGACGATGTTGACGCCGACGCGGTAGGCTTGTTCGCGTTGTGCTTCCCCGCCCGGCACCACTGGAAAAACCGGGGCATTGCGGTCATCGACGGCCCAGGCGCTGGCATAATCGTTGGACGTCACGAGGATCGACGACACACCATCGACGCGTCGTGCCTGGCGGCCGCGCTCGACATCGCGCGGACTTTCGGCCTCGACCCAAAGTTGGCCGTTGTCGTAGCGTCCGGGAAACTGCCGCAGAAGATAGAACGATTTGGTCAGCACATGATGTTCAGGCACGGCTTCGAGCCGTGGAATATCGAGATTGCCGAGCAGGCGGGCGAGCGGGGTCGTACGATCGCCACCGGTGGCACCCGGGGTGATGAACGACGTCCCGGCATCACGCGTATCAAAGATGATCAGACCACCGTTCTTCATGTAGGCGTCGATCTTGGCCAGCGTCGCCTCGGGCAGCGCGCGTGCATTGGCGAGAACCGGCCAATACAGCAACGGAAAGAAGGCGATCTCGTCGGCCTGGATGTTGACGGCGGCCGGATCGCCGGGTTCGACAGCGGTTTTGGCGATCAGGCAGGCGACGAGCCCACGCAGTCCCTGTTCGGACACACGATCAACACTGCCATCGCCCGTCAGCACAAAGCCGAACGTCACTTTCCCCGTCGCGATCTGACTGCGCGCTGCCGGGTCGGCGGGCACGGCTTGGGGCGGACGGGGGCGAACAAGATGCTGGGGACATGTCTGCGCGCCCCGTCCACCCTGACTGTCGAAGCGGGGAAAACCCTGTTGCGGAAACGTTTGAGCCTGCGCGCGCTCAGCGACAAGCGCGCTCACAGCCAGAGCGACGACGACGATCGCGGCTCCGCGTCCTGAAAATCTGCGCCAGCCCAAAAACGCACCCGCCAGCGCAAGTGTCGCCAGAATATCGGTGAACAACAATCCCAGCGCCGAGCCGAGGAGCGCCGGTTTCATCGGGCGCGGCGCAGCGGTATCGACGGCACGCCGCTCGAAGGCGGACGGCAAGTTCGGAAGTGGTTTGAGCACGGTTTTCGGACCTGCGAGATTGAGGGCGCGGGGGATCGCCTGTGGCCCATAGTAACCCGGCGGGTTCTCGGCGGAAGGCACGGCATCGGCGATTTTATCGGCACCGATTGCCTGTGCGGTCGGCGGCGGCGGCTTCAGGATGCCGAACCCATCCAGGGTCTGTTGTGGGGGCAGCACTTCGCTGGCGTCGGTCGTAGTTTCGGCCGTACTCGTCACGGGCGCATCGGCCGACATAGAAATGCCGCCCGGTTTGCCGGTCGCGGCGATGCGCCGCAGCATTTCGACGAACAGTCCCGACAGCGGCAGGTTGGACCAATCGGAATTTGCCGTCACGTGAAACAAAACCAGACTGCCTTCGCCGCGCTTGGAGGCGGTGACGAGCGGCGTGCCATCCTTGAGGCGCGCCCAGCTTTTGACCTCGGGCCCGATGCGTGCCGGATCAGCCAACACCTGGCGATTGATCAGCACTTCTGCCGGCACGGGTAGACCGGCGAACAAGCTCGTTTCGTCAAAAGCTGCGAGCGGTTGCGGCGTCGACCACGACAGGGCGCCACCGAGTTGCCGGCCGCCGGCGCGCAACGACACGGGCAACAGATCGTCGCCCCCGCTCTCGAGGCGCGGGCCGGCGAAGCGGACCAGAACGCCACCACGTTTGACCCATTGATCGAGCCTGTCCTTGAGTTCGCGCGGAATGGTGCCGATATCCGCAAACATCATGATCGAAACGTTGCGTTTGATCAGGCCGTCGACGGCCGTGACGAGATTGGCGTCGTCGGTTTTGGCCAGCTCTGAAAACGGCGAGAGCGCGCGATCGAGATAATACAGCGGAGCGAGGAGTGGCTGCGCGAGTTCGCGCGACGTCCCGGCGAGCAGGCCGATCCGATGCCACTGCGAGCGGCTGTCGAGCAGATGCACGGCACCAGCCGAGCGTTCGCCTGCGATTTCGATGCGCGTGATCTGGTTGCGCAATTCGAGCGGCAGATCGATCCGGGTCGACGTGGTGGCCGCACTCGGATCGAAGGCGAACCTTGCTTCGGCGAGCCGCTGGCCGCGTTGCGACATGGCGTAGATCGTGCCTTGGCGTGCGCCCCCCCCCGTGCGCAGCACATTGGCTTCGAGCCGCCCACCCTGGCCGAGCACAGCCACGGTCGCCAGCGCCTCCTGTCCCTGCCCAAGTTCGATCAGCGTGGCCGTCACACCCCGGCCGAGGGCAAGCAACTTGTCGGCGAAGGCGCGCGCATCGGCCATGTGATCGATGCCGTCGGTGATCCAGAATACCGAAACGCCCGACTGACCTCGGGTCGCCTCGGCCAAGGCATCGGCCGTGCCGGCGCGGTCGGGGGCATGAGGATACGGCTGCACGGCCGCGGCCGAGGAGCGCGCTTGATTGGCAGTTTCGATCTTGAGCGCCTGAAAGCGCGATACGCGTGCGGTCGGTGCGATGACAACGCTACGGCCCTGACTTTCAGCCTCGGCAATCAATCGCTCAATCTGTGCGCCCATGTCGGACCAGCGCGGCGCTGACGCCCACCCATTGTCGACCACAATGACAACTGGCCCACTGCCACCGACGGCCGATTTGCGCACCGGATTGAGCACAGGTTCGGCGAGCGCCAGGATCAGAAGTGCGGCAGCCAACAAACGGATCAGCATCAACCACCACGGCGTGCGTTCGGGTTGCTTCTCCTTGTCGTCGAGGCCGACCAGGATACGGGTTGCCGGAAACTCGACGCGTTTCGGCGCTGGCGGCACGGTGCGGAGCAACCAAAAGATGATCGGCAGCGCGAGCAGGCCGATCAACAGCGCCGGATTGAGAAAGGCCAGACCACTCATGATGTCGCCCTCTCGAAAGCAGCCCGCATCCTAGTTGCCGCGCGCCTCGTCATCAGCTGGCACCGGATTTGTCTTTAGCCAGAGGTTCGCCGCGCAGTCGCATGATCACACTCAAAAGCGTATCGGCCGCCGATTTGTCGGTGTGATGCAGGATGAACGACCAGCCGTTGCGCCGACACAGATCCTGCAGCGCTGCACGATGATCCTTGAGCCGCGCAAGATAAGCGCCACGCAGCGTCTCGGCGCGATCCGACATCCAGCGTGTCCCGTCCTCGACGCCGATGAATTCCGTCCGGCCCGAGTAGGGCAACGTCTCTTCGGCGGGATCGAGAACTTGGATGAGATGGCCACGCGAACCGGATGCGGCGAGTTCGTCGACACGTTTGGTGAGCGCTTCGATCGGATCGAGAAAGTCACTGATCCACACCACCGACGAGAACCGCGCGACGCGCTGTGGCGGCGGCATACTGCCGGTGAGACCGGTCTGCTTGATGTTGGCTGCCAGCATTTCGGCAATGCGCGTCGTCGTCTTGCGGCTGATCGAGGGTTGCGTCAGTCCCATGAGTGCCGTGCGTTCCGCGGAGCGCACCAACATTTCGACAAGAGCGAACATCAGCACCAGCGCGCGGTCCGATTTGTAGACCTGCGACAAATGACTGCGAAACGCCATGGATTTGGAGATATCGGGCCATAGCCATACGGTATGGGCGCTTTCCCACTCGCGCTCTTTGATGAACAGATGATCCGACGACGCCGAGCGGCGCCAATCGATCTGCTGCATCGTATCGCCGGTCTGATATTGGCGAAATTGCCAGAACGTTTCGCCTGGCCCCGGACGCCGTCGCCCGTGCACGCCTTGCACGACGGTATTGGAGATGCGCACGCCCTCGAGCATGAGATCCGGCAGACGGTCGGCGAGACCGTGTGCTTCCGATTCACGACCGAACATGTCGAGCGCAGTTTTATCGGCCGAAGATTTGAGCAGGGTGGCCATGTCACCTCGTCGACGAAGAACCAGTCAATTCGATTTATCCCGGTGAGCCGATGTGGCCCGGTGAGCCGATGTGGATCGAGGGGCCGATGTGGATCGAGTGGCAGCGATCGAAATCCGCCGCCGAAGCGTCACCAACGACCGCCGTAGCCGCCGTTCCCACACTCAGCATCACGTCGCCGGTGCAGCACCTCGGTACGTGGTCAACGGGTCCCCTCGCTTCTCAGTGCCGCATGCCGTCAAATGCCTTTGGTCAACCGTGCGATCACCCCGC
>JANOAW010000206.1:0-4530 GCA_031411355.1 Hyphomicrobiaceae bacterium
TGCGCTTGGTCGGCCCGGATCATCCGAATCACTCCTGTTGTGGAGTGTGCGGACTACCGGACAGATCATGCGCTACCTAAACCGGACAGATCGTGAGCTACTGACAGCCCGAATATCGGCGCCTTGCAATCAACGGCATGCCGGCCTATCAATCGTCCTCATGACGACATACGTTACCCTTGCGCTCTGGTGGGCCACCTGTCCGGTGGCTTGAGGAGATGTCGTATTCCTGAAGCTCCCGACCTGGTGTCGAGGGCTTCTTGTCGAAGGTCTTAACACTCGGGTCTCAACGCCGAGTGACCCATGACCTGGACTTTGCCGCGCGATACCAAAACGGTCGAACTGACGACTGCAAAAGGATTGCGGGTCTGGCGTACCACGACGCCGTTGACTGCGCCGTTCGACGTCGCCGCGATGGCCAAGGTCCTCGACACCCGGCGCGGCGCGCTGTTCTCGTCGCAGACCGAAGTTCCTGGCCGGTACTCGCGACACGATCTTGGCTTCACCGACCCGCCGTTGGCGCTCGAAGCAAAAGGCCGCTCCTTCACGCTCGATGCGCTGAACGCACGCGGTGAAATTCTGATCGCCTACATCCGGCATCATCTGGTCGACGCCCGTATCGTCGTCTTGGATCAGAGCGCCTGGCGTATCGCTGGTCATGTGATCGAGGAACCCGCAAGCGACGACGAGGCGCACCGGACCAAGCGTGCGTCGCTGTTTACGCTGCTCCGCGCCTTGAAAGAGATGTTCGCCCTCGACGAGGAACGACATTTAGGGCTGCTCGGCGCCTTCGGTTATGATCTGTTGTTCCAGTTGGAGGACCTTGTACAAAAGCGTCCGCGTGCTGAGGACCAACGCGATCTCGTGCTCTATCTACCCGACGACGTGCTGGTTTCAGATCATGCCGCCGGCTCGGGCGCGCACCTCACCTATGAGTTCGAATGGAACGG
Source organism: Hyphomicrobiaceae bacterium (assembly GCA_031411355.1). GTDB lineage: Bacteria > Pseudomonadota > Alphaproteobacteria > Rhizobiales > Hyphomicrobiaceae > JABFRJ01. Next base: position 951 of record JANOAW010000206.1, read on the forward strand.
CCGCAGCACGCGTGACCTTTCACGCGCGACGCCGCCGACGCCGTATCGCACGACGGGCGGCGACAGTTTTCGAGATCATCCGCAAGGCGCGTATCGTGCTGTGGTGGAAAAAGCGCGTGCCGCATTCGCCCGCGGCGACCTGTTCGAGGCCGTGCCGGGCCAGTTGTTTGGCGAGCCGTGCGGCGCGCAGCCTAGTCTCGTGTTCGAGTTGCTGTGTCGGATCAACCCGGCGCCGTTTGGCGCGTTGCTCAATTTGGGTGGCGGGGAATTCCTGGTTTCGGCATCACCTGAAATGTTCGTCCGCTCAGACGGCAGCCGCATCGAAACGTGTCCGATCTCCGGCACCATTCCACGCGGCAGCGATCCACTCGGTGACGCTGAGCAGATCCGCCGTCTGCTCAACAGCCAGAAGGACGAATTCGAACTGAACATGTGCACCGACGTCGACCGAAACGACAAGGCGCGAATCTGCGTTCCGGGCAGCGTCAAGGTCATCGGGCGGCGACAGATCGAGCTGTATTCGAAACTGATCCACACGGTCGATCATGTCGAGGGGCGTCTGCGGGACGGCTTCGACGCTTTGGACGCTTTCCTGTCTCATGCCTGGGCCGTCACGGTCACGGGGGCCCCGAAGATCTGGGCCATGCAGTTCGTCGAGGATCATGAGCAAAGCCCCCGGCGTTGGTATGGGGCGGCTATCGGCGCGATCGGCTTCGACGGCTCGATGAATACCGGTCTCACGATCCGCACCATCCGCATGCACAGCGGCACGGCCGAAGTCCGCGTCGGCGCGACCCTCCTCTACGACAGCGATCCGCAGGCGGAAGACGACGAGTGTCAGCTGAAAGCTGCGGCTCTTTTTCAAGCTTTGCGAGAAGCCGGCAGACCGCCCGCGACGATGCCTAGCCCGGCACGCCGCCCGACTGCCCCAGCAATCGACAAGCGCGTGCTGCTGGTCGATTGCGAAGACAGTTTCGTTCACACGCTCGCCGATTACGTGCGGCAAGCTGGTGCCGACGTCCTGGTCACACGGCATGGCAAGGCGGTCGACACCATGGCTGCACAGTCGTTCGATCTGGTGCTGCTGTCACCTGGACCGGGTCGACCGGATGATTTCGCCGTCAAGGCCGTCATCGAAGCGGCACTTGCGGCCAAACTGCCGATCTTCGGGGTGTGCCTCGGTATGCAAGCGCTCGGTGAATACTTCGGTGGCACGCTCGGTCAATTGGCTGTTCCCGCTCACGGCCGACCTGCGACGATCGAAACGAGCGAGGCATCGAAACTGTTCGCCGGTTTGCCGAACGCCATCACGGTTGGTCGCTATCACTCGTTGTACGTGGAGCCGGCGACCATGCCGGGGTCGTTTCGTGTCACGGCCGTCACGGCGGACGGCATTCCGATGGCCTTTGAGCACACGAGTTTGCCGATCGCCGCCGTGCAATTTCATCCGGAATCAATCATGTCCCTCGAGGGTGGCACGGGTTTGACCATCCTGCGCAATGCGCTGACGTTGGGTGATTGATATCAGCGGTCGAAATGACTGGTGATATGACACGATTGCCAGCGGCGCGCGGATCATCAAATCTCGTGCCTTGTCGAGCGAGGAGATATCGATGACGCGGGCCGTGTTGTTGGATCGGGTCATAACGGATCGGTTGCCGTCGCTCGCGAGCGGCACCGATCTCGTCGCCTTCGAACGCGTGCCCTATGGCGACCGCATCGCTGCGGCCAGCACGTATGATGCGATCAGGATCGGAGCCGCTCATGATCCGCGGGCGCCCGCCATCCAATTTCTGCCCAATGCCCGGGCCGACGACGTGGCCATCACGATCACGTATGGTGATTTTTTCGGACAGGTGACGCGCGCCGCCAACCTGTTCCACGCGCTGGGTGTCGGTCCGAACGACGTCGTGAGCTTGCTCCTGCCGTTGGTGCCGCAAGCGTTTGTCGCGTTGTTCGGCGCCGAGGCGGCGGGCATCGCCAATCCGGTCAATCCGCTGCTCGAGCCGCATCAGATCGCTGAAATCCTGGAGGCCGCCGGCACCACCGTGCTGGTCACGCTCGGTGCGACCGGCCAGGCATCTGCTCCGGGAACGGACATCTGGGAAAAAGTCCAGAAGATCCGTGGCGGTTTGAAAAAACTGAAGGCCGTGGTCGTGGTGGGCGGCGACGTCGGTGCCATGCCGAACGTGCACGCCTTCGACCAGCTGCTGGCGGCTCAGCCGGCGGATCGCCTCGTCAGTGGTCGCACGATCGCGGCGAGCGATACAGCCGCCTATTTTCACACCGGCGGCACCACGGGCACCCCCAAGCTCGTGCGTCACACACATGCCAATCAAGTTTATCAGGCGTGGGTGTGTAATCTGATGCTCAAGGCGACACCGGGCCGAAACTTGCTGTTCGGCATGCCGCTGTTTCATGTCGGTGGCTCGCTGACACAGGCATTGGCGACGTTTTCGAGCGCGTGCTGCCTCGTCGTCTTGTCGCCCTCGGGCTGGCGCAATCCGGCTGCGTTCGCGAACCTGTGGCCGCTTGTCGACCGCTATCGACCCGAAATTCTGTCGAGCGTGCCGACGGTGCTGGCCGCATCGCTCGCGGTTCCTTTCGGCGATGCGGATGTCTCGAGCCTGCGCTATACGGCGGGCGGCGGATCGGCCATTCCCGTCGCGGTCGGCAAGGCGTTGATGGAACGCCACGGCGTTCCCGTGCTCGAAGTCTACGGCATGACCGAAACGTCGAGCGTGCACACCATCGCCTATATCGAGCGTCCGTTGCGCATCGGCTCCGTCGGACACGCCGTGCCATACAGTCGTGTGCGCATTGTCGAACTCGACAGTGATGGACGCTATGTCCGTGATTGCGCCGCAAACGACATCGGCGTCGTCGCCATGTCCGGACCGGGCGTGTTCGGCGGCTATCTCGACGATGTGCACAACCAGGGTGCGTTCGTCGAGCCGGGCTGGGTCAATTCCGGCGACCTCGGCCGGTTAGACGACGAGGGGTATCTGTGGATCACAGGCCGCGCCAAGGATCTGGTCATTCGCGGCGGCCACAATATCGACCCGGCCCCCATCGAAGACGTGTTTTTCAGCCATCCTGCGGTCGCGCTTGCGGCCGTGGTCGGCCAACCCGATGCCTATGCCGGTGAGTTGCCGATCGCCTTTGTCCAGTTGAAACCCGGAGCGCATGTCGCTGTCGGCGAACTCGAGGCGTGGGTGCGTGAGCGCACGCCTGAACGGGCGGCCGTCCCCGTCGACATACTTCTGGTCGATCCCATGCCGCTGACGGGGGTCGGCAAAGTTTTCAAGCCGCGCCTGCGCTGGCTTGCTTCCGAGCGTGTGTTTGAGCGCACGCTTGCGCCGCTCGCGGAAAAAGGGGCTGTCTGTCGAGTTCTGGTCGCAGCCCATGGAACGCATGGCAGCCTCGCGACGGTCACGGTCTCGGGGGTGTTACCATCGTTCCGTCAGGCGGTCGGCAACGAGATCCGTCGGCACCTTGCAGCCTTTACACTGCGACACGAGATCGAGTGGACCTGACTATAGCCACGCTTGTTCGCGGTCGAACCCGTACCTCATCGAAA